>JADLHG010000008.1 GCA_020848905.1 Deltaproteobacteria bacterium | reverse complement strand
TGCCGCGGGCGGCGGCGAAGGCGTCGCTCACCTCGGAGGCGGAGCGCGCCCAGGCCGGTCCGCCTCCACCGGGCTGCATCGGGAAGGGGAAGCCCCCGTCGCCGAACGGCAGCGGGAAGGGGAAGCCTCCATCGCCCGTCGGCATCGGCCAGGGGAAGCCGCCGTCGCTACCCGGGAAGGGAAAGGGGAACGGGAAGCCCCCGTCGCTGCCTGGGAACGGGAACGGGAAGGGGAAGCCGCCGTCGCTCCCCGGGAAGGGGAAGGGGAAGGGGAAGCCGCCGCCATCCGCCGTGGGGAACGGCCAGGGGAAGCCGCCGCCGTCGCGGCCGGGCATCGGGAAGGGGAAGCCACCGCCGTCGCGGCCGGGCATCGGCCAGGGGAAGCCTCCGTCGAAGCCGGGGATGGGGAAGGGGAAGGGCGAGCCGGAGTCCTTCCTCCCGGCGCCGAAGTCGCGTCGGGGTGTGCCCTTGTCGCCCGCGGCGAGCTGACTATCGGCGGGGGTCGCGCCGTCTCCCGAGACGCCGGTCTCCGACGGCATCGCGCCGTCGTAGCCCGAGCCGGTCGCGTCGCTCGCCGCGCCGTCGGTCTGGCCCGTCGTGCCGCCGTCTCCGGTCGCCCCGGTCTTGCCGCCGCAGCCCACGGCCAAAAAGCCCAGCGCGGCGATGCCGAAGAATGTTCCGCGCAGCGATCGATCTCTCTTGCCCAGCATGGAAGAACCTCCAACCTCGAGTGGCGCCGCATCTTAGCCGATCCGGTCGGCTGCGCTACCGTGGAATGCCCTACGCGCCGCCCCCCCTGTCGAGCAGCCCGTACCGGCTGCGCCCGCGCGCGGCCTGCACCGCCGCCTGGTACTCCGCACGGGCGAAGTGCGCGATGAGCCGCGGGGCGAGGGGGAGCACCTGCGGGCCCGCCTCCCAGTGCAGGACCTGCCCGGTCGACGCGTCGAGGACCTGGCCGGCCGCCACCCGTTCGGTCGCCTCGAGGAGGGGGAGGTGAGCGAGGTCCCGCTTCAGCGCCTCGAAGCGCCCCTGTTCCTCGGGGTCGAGAAAGAGCATGTAGCGGCTGTAGAGCAGCGCGGTGTGGTAGTGCGCCGGTTGGTTCATCAGCCCGTCGCACTCGAGGCGCTCGGCGGTCTTGCGCAGGAGCTCCACGATCCAGCGTCCGAGCCCGAGGCCCGGGTACTGCTGTCCGGGGAGCTTCGGGCGGTCGAGCGAGAAGGACGCGCGCGGATCCTGCATCAGGAGCCACTCGATCGAGAGCAGCCGCAAGGGCTCGGCGGGCTTCGGCTCCGTCAGTGACGTTAACGTCGATGGTGTCGTCGGCGGCCCAGTTGTGCGGAGCCGCGCCACCAGCTCCACGACCAGATGCTCCGGGTCTCGCTCGGCGTAGTGAATGCGCGCGATGTGGCGCAGCGGATCCTTCGTGTCGACCGACACCAGCAGAGGTGCGAACCCGCGGTCCTCGAGGAGCTGGAGGAACCCGTACTCCCGGAGCCCCCAGGCGAGCCCCTCCTCGGTGTAGAAGCCGAGGAAGAGGGGGCCTCCGCGCTGCTCGGCGCTGAAGTCGGCCAGGTCCTCCGGGCCGAGCCGGCTCTCTCCCTGGCGGAGGCGCACGACGTCCAGCCGCTGCGCCACGCGGTCGGCGCGCGCGGCGAGGTTGCCGGGGCGCGCCGCGCTCGGGAGGGGTCCGCCCGTCAGCACGCTGTGGATGAAGTTGTAGGGGATGGTCCAGGCCAGCGGGCCGTAGCCGCCGGCCAGGACCACCGCGAGCGGCAGACCCGCACCCGTCACCGTTTCGAAGACGTGCAGGTCCCGCCGCAGCATCCCCTCCTCGGAGATGGCGAAGTCTCCGAGCTTGTCCTCGCAGTAGGGGTCCGCGCCGGCGAGGTAGATCACGAGCTCCGGGCGGAAGCGTCCGAGCGCCGTCGCGAGCGCGTCGCGCACGGCCTCGAGGTACGGCTCGTCGGTCGTGCCGGGGGGGAGTTCGCGGTCCAGGTTGTGCGCTTTCCCCTCGACGTGCGCCCAGGTCTGCCCGTGCACCGAGGCCGTGAAGACCCGTTCGTCCTCGGAAAAGATCAGCGCCGTGCCGTTGCCGTGGTGGAAGTCCAGGTCGAAGACCAGCACGCGACTCGCGAGCCCGAGCTCCTGCACGCGACGGATGGCGATAGCCACGTCGTTCACCGGGCAGAAGCCTTCGGCGCGATCCCGCTGCGCGTGGTGGAAGCCGCCCCCGAGATTGAAGATCGGCAGGCCGTCGGCCAGGGCGCGCTCCGCCGCCAGGATCGTGCCGCCGGTCTGCGCGAGGAACGGCTCGAGCGGCGAGTCGATCATGAAGAGCGGGTCGGGCTGCACGAAGAGCAGCTCCGCGAGCTTTTCGGGCCGACCGATCTCGTCGAGGAAGTGCGCGGGATGGACCCGCAGGAGGTCCTCCCGGCGGGCCAGCTCGGGGCAGAGCACCTGGTCTCGCGCCACGAGCCGCCGGCGCCGCAGCTCCTCGAGGATGCGGGCCGGACGCCGCACGTCGAAAGTGGCCCGCGCTCCCGCGTCCGTCGGGAAGCTGATGTAGTCGGGGTGATAGACCAGGCGCGCCGGGGGCGGCAGGGGGAGTCCGAACTCTCGCAGGCGCCGGCCGGCCCGGGCCACCAGGCGACGGGCCGAATCGCTCCGCAAGAGGTCGCGCACCCGGGACGGCATGTGCGGGCGGTCATACCGCACCGGTGGGCCTCGCGGAAGGGGGCCTCGCGCGATCGACGGAGGAGCGCCGGGCGCCGCGCCGGAGCGCACGCGCCCGCAAGCGCTCGCCGCAGGCGAAGTCGAGGGTCAGTCTGACCGAAGGCGCGGAGGTCGTGGGCGCTGCCTCGGGTCACGGTGCCCCGCGGCGACGCCGCGGAGGGGCGGATCGAGGCGCCGGACTCCTGCAACGGGCGGAGATCCCGTCCGAACGCGCGCGTTCGGATGGCCCGTGGGATGCATCCCGGGAGGAGAGGAGGGACGTCCATGCGCCTCAACGCCCGCCGTGCGTGCACCGGTCTGGCCCTCGTCGCGCTTTCTCTGCCCGCGCTGGCCTCGGGCGGCGAGGGGGCGGGTCCGCCGGTGACCGTCTGGGTCCGCGGTCGCGCGGACTACGGCGGGGGGACCTATTCGCTGCGCGAAGGGGCCCGAAGCGTGGATCTGCTCGCGCTGTCGCAAAGCGAACAGACGCTCTACGACCCGCAGTACGGGCGGAGGCTGCTCTACAAGGGGGTGACGCTCGATCAGATCCTCAAGGCCTACGCGCCGCCGGCCACGGTGGACGTGGCGCTCCTCCACTTCGCGAACCAGATGATCGTCGGCCTGCCGCTCCGGTCCACGGCAGCGCGCCGCGTGCCACGCGTCTTCGTGGCGCTCGGCTACTGGAGCGAACGCGAGCGTCGGTGGAGCGCGAGTTTTCCGCCCGTGCGGCGCGACAACGCGGGCTACGCCGACGTGCGGCCGGTGCACTTCAGCTCGAACAAGGTGGTCGTGGAGGGAGGTCTGCATCCCGACCTGCCCGAGGCGGCGCTCAAGACCTTCACCCCCTGGCGCTTCGTGGACACGCTGGTGAGCATCGAGCTGGTGCGTGGAGCGGCCTACGATAGGCAGTTCCAGGTGCCGGGAGACGACCTCGTCAAGCAGGGCTTCGCCATCCACAAGCAGTCCTGCGGCTTCTGCCACGCCGTCCGTCGCGTGGGGCCCGGTCACGGCTGGGACTTCGTGGAGCCCGTGGCCCTTCACGCCTACCGGCTGAGCGGTCGCAACCTCTTCTATCACGTCCGCTACCAGCCCTTCGACGCGCCGGCCAAGGGGCTGCTGATGCCGGCCCTGAGCCACCTGAGCCGCAAGGAAGCCGAGGCAATCTGGCACTGGATGCGTGCGGTGGCGTCCCAGAAGCTGAACGCCTATGAGCCCTGAAGCGGCGCGGGCCACGCCTCCGGAGACCGCCGCGACCGCGACCGACTCTCCCTCGGAAACCGTCGTGGGAACCGTGGTAAAGAGCGGGTCTGGAGTCCAGGTGACGAGGAACCGCGCCGTGTCGAGACCCGTGCGTCTGCTGAAGACCCTGCTCAAGCTGGGCCTCCCCGTGGCGGCGATCGCCGTCGTGGCCGCGTACTGGCCGAAGCAGCGCATCGAGGTGGGGGTGATCCACCCGGCTCGCGGGGAGGTGCTGGACGTGGTGACCACCGTGGCCGCGGGCACCGTCAAGGCCAAGCGCTACGCGCGCGTGCGGTCGCAAACGGTGGGCGAGGTGGCCGAGGTCTTCTTCGCCCGCGGAGCCCGCGTGAAGAAGGGGGCGCTCGTCTTGCGGCTGAAGAACAGCGAGCATCGCGCGCGCCTGGCGCTGGCGCGGGCCAATCTCGCCGCGGGGTCGGCCGCTCTGCGGCAGCAGCAGACGCGGCAGCGGCAGGTCGGCAAGGTCCTCGACCGCACGCAGCGCCTCTACCGGAAGGAGGTGCTGAGTCGCGCGAACCTGGACGAGGCCGAGACCGAGCGCGACGTGACGACGCAGGCCATCTCCGCCGCCGAGGCGAACCTGGCGCAGCTCAGGGCCGCGGTGGAGATCGCGCGCACCCTTCACGACGCGACCTTCTTTCGCGCCCCCTTCGACGGCACGCTGGCCAGCGTGACCCCGGAGGTGGGGGAAACGCTGGCCCCCGGGAGCCCCGTCTTCGAGCTCTACGACGACACCGTGACGCGCATCGAGGCCACCGTGGACGAGGCGGACGCGGCGCGGCTCCGCTCGGGCATGCAGGTGCACGTGACGAGCGACGCGCGGCCGGGGGTGACGCTCGGCGGTCGGCTGACCTGGGTCGCGCCGATGGTCTCGCAGGACCTGAAGGGGAGCCGCAACGTGGAGGTCACCGTGGAGCTCGACCGCCCGGACCCTGCCCTCAAGGTGGGAGTCTCGGCCGACCTCGAGGTCGTGGTGGCGCGCCGCGCGGGAGTGCCGTCGCTCCCCACCTCGGCCATCGTGGGGCGGGGGACCGGCGCGCAGGTCCTCGTCGTACATCAGGGGCGCGTGGCCGTGCGCAAGGTGAAGCTCGGGCTCTCCAACTGGGACCGGACCGAGCTCCTCGGCGGTCTGGAGGAGAAGGACGAGGTGATCTTCACGCTGAACAAGGTGGGACTCGTCCCGGGAGCGCTGGTGGTCGTCAACCCGCGCCTCTCCCCGTCGCGAGTGCGGTGAGGGGCCGCGATGGGGGCGCTGATCCGCGTGGAGCACGTCTCCAAGACCTACCGCCTGGGCGGTGAGATCGTGCGCGCGCTCTCGGACGTCTCGTGCGCCGTGGAGCGCGGCGAGTACCTGGCCATCACCGGGCCCTCGGGCTCGGGCAAGTCCACCCTCATGAACCTGGTGGGCTGCCTCGACTCGCCGACCGAAGGCGCGTACTTTCTCGACGGCCAGCAGGTGGCCGGCCTCCCCGACGCCGAGCTCGCTGGCGTGCGCAATCGACAGATCGGTTTCGTCTTCCAAACCTTCAACCTGCTGCCGCGCCTCTCCGCGGTGGACAACGTGGCGCTCCCCCTGCTCTACGCGGGGCTCCGGCCGGCGGAGCGGCGCAAGCGGGCGCGTCACGCGCTCGAGCTCGTGGGCCTCGCGGACCGCATGGGACACCGCCCGAACGAGCTCTCGGGGGGGCAGCGGCAGCGCGTGGCCATCGCCCGCGGGATCGTGAACGCCCCGTCGATCCTCCTCGCCGACGAGCCCACGGGGAACCTGGACCAGCAGGTGGGGCGCGAGATCGTGGCCCTCTTCGAGGAGCTGAACGCCAAGGAAGGGGTCACGGTGATCGTCGTGACGCACGACAAGGACCTGGCCGCGCGGGCCAGGCGACGCCTCGAGCTGCGCGACGGTCGCATCGTGCAGGACGAGCGCGCATGAGCTGGTTCGCGCACTTCCTCACGGCGCTCGATTCGATCCGCTCGAACG
Organism: Deltaproteobacteria bacterium; assembly: GCA_020848905.1. Classification (NCBI taxonomy): domain Bacteria; kingdom Pseudomonadati; phylum Myxococcota; class Myxococcia; species Deltaproteobacteria bacterium. The sequence goes on along the minus strand of JADLHG010000008.1, from coordinate 63,074 downwards.
TGTGGCGCTCGTTTCTGACCACCCTCGGCGTGGTGATCGGCGTGACCTCGGTGGTGCTGCTCGTCTCGTTGGGCGAGGGCGCGCGTTCCTACTTCGCCGACCTCTTCGCCGAGATGGGGACGAACCTGCTCCTCGTCTTTCCGGGGAAGGAGGACACGAAGGGGGTGGCGCGCCCCATGTTCACCACGGTCCACAAGCTCACGGTCGACGACGCGCGGGCCATCTTCCGGCGGGGCACGGCGGTGGCGCAGGTCAACGCGGCGCTGATGGGGGCCGGCACGGTCAAGTACCTGAACCGCTCGCGCAACACCAAGGTCGTGGGGACCGACGAGGCGCTCCCCGACGTGCACCTGATGAAGGTCGCGCTCGGCGGCTTCGTGGCCCCAGAGGACGTGGACGCCAAGCGACGGGTGGCGGTGCTCGGGCAGGTGGTGCAGCAGGAGCTCTTCGGCGACGAGAACCCGGTGGGCAAGACGATCAAGATCACTGGCACCAAGTTTCGCGTGATCGGCGTGATGGCCTCGAAGGGGCAGAGCCTCGGCATCGACCTCGACGATCTGGTGTTCATCCCCGTCACGGCGGCCACCGAGCTCTTCAACCAGGAGAGCCTGACGCGCATCTCGGTCAAGGCCCTCTCGAACACGCAGGTGGAGGCGGCGATGGAGGAGGTGCGCCAGATCCTCATCCGTCGCCACAACAACAACGAAGACTTCACCATCGTCTCGCAGGCCGACATGCTCAGCACCTTCGACAAGGTGGCCCGGACGATGGAGCTCGTGATCCTCGGCATCGCCTCCATCTCGCTCGTGGTGGGCGGGATCGGGATCATGAACATCATGCTGGTCTCGGTGCGCGAGCGGACCCGCGAGATCGGCCTGCGCATGGCCGTGGGAGCGCGCCGCAAGGACGTAGAGCGGCAGTTTCTCGTGGAGAGCGTGACCGTCTCGCTGGTCGGGGGCGTGGTCGGGCTGGCGCTGGGGCTCGCCGTGATCGCGCTCTTCAACGCCTTCGGGCCCGGGCTGACGGTGCGCTTCACGCCGTGGGTCATCGTGGTGGCCTTCGGCTTCTCGTTCGTGGTGGGGGTGGCCTCGGGTTTCTACCCGGCCAAGAAGGCCTCGCTGCTCGATCCCATCGAGGCCCTCCGCTACGAGTGAAGGCGCGGCGCGCTGTGGGGTCGGCAGGCCTCTTTCGGTGGCCCTCCGGCGAGCCAGGGTGGCCTTTTCCTCGACGGGCAAGGGCGCGGCCGGTCTCGGCTTTCTTCGACGTGGCGCGTCGAGGCGCGGCGGCCCGCCGGTTCTCGGAGGGGGGCGGCGGTCCGGGCACGGCCAGGGGCTCGGATCCATGGAGCTCCGGCCTGGGCCCCGGGGCACCGGCCCCTGGCATGCCCTGTGCTAGGCGTTGGAGTAATCGCACCCATTGAGGGGGTGGACCATGGCTCGCCTTCGATCTCTTCGACGATGCGGCTCCTGCTACAGCTTCGTGGCCCTGCTTGCGGCGTCCGCCGCGGCCTGCGGTGGGTCGGCCGGCGTGCCGCCCGTGGGCTCGTTCCAGCCGCCCGGCTCCGACGGGGGCCTGCCGCCCGTAGCTCGCGCCGACGGGGGTCCCGTGGCGAACCCCGACCAGGGCGTCGTCGCTCCGAGCAAGGGCCTGCAGTCGGTGGTCAATCGCCTCATCCTCCCCGAGAACGCGCTGCAGTACGCGCACGACCCGGTCGGCGACGGACAGGCGCGAAATCGGCTGGGGGCCATGCTGGCCGCGCTGCGGGCCGCCGCCCCGCAGGTGAACTTCGACTCCGAGCTCCAGACGCAGGTTCACCGCGGCGCGCTGATCATGCTCTTCGAGGTCTTCGCGAGCTCGCTGATCGAGGACCCCATGGCGCGCGTGCAGGGGCACCTGGGCGTGGACTTGGACTCGAACGCGCTCGACAACTTCACGGGCAACGAGTCCTTCCTGATCAGCACGGCCAGCCCGGCCGACGCGGTGCTGGTGGGCCACATCGTCGGGGGCGAGCTCACCTCCGGTCCCGGAGAGCTGCGGATCCCGCTGCCGCTCGGCGTGGCGCCGCACCCGATGATCACCCTCCGGCGCGCGCGCGTCTCGGGGCTCGTGGACGCGAGCGGCATTCGCCGCGGGGCGCTCCTCGGCCTGGTGAGCCAGGCGGAGGTGGTGAGCAAGGTGGTCCCGGCGCTGCTCGACGCGCTGAACGGCGTGTACCACTCGGCGGACACCAGCGCCGGCTCGAAGAAGATGCTCAAGGCCCTCTTCGACCTGAACGGAGACGGCCAGATCGAGGGGGCCGAGCTCCAGAACAGCCCCGCCGTGGGGCTGGCCTCGCATCCGGACGTGGACACCGACGGAGACGGCAAGCCGGATGCGCTGTCCTTCGGCGTGGGCTTCACCTCCGTGCGGTGCGCCATCCAGCGACAGATCTCCGCGCCTCACACCGGACCCTGACCCCGCGCGCGCGCCGACGACGCGGCGCACGCTGACCCGGGACCTCGCCAGATCTCCTCGCATTGTGGGTCACGCTGGCCCGAGCTGGCCGACCTGCGGGTTCCGCGCCCGGCCCATCGCTGCTATTGCGCTGTAACGGCGGCTCCTTCGCCGTGTGGCCGGGTTGGTACGCAAGTGGCATATCCGAGCGTGGAGCCCGAGGAGAGGCGTGCACCATGGAGCGCACCACCATTCGTGACTACATGACCGCGAGCCCGCACACCGTCGGCGCGGACCAGAGCCTGACCGCGGCGCACAAGCTGATGCGCAAGTACCAGATCCGGCACCTGCCGGTGCTAGACGGCGGAAAGCTGGTGGGACTCGTTTCGCAGCGCGACCTGCACCTGCTCGAGACGCTCCGAGACGTCATCCCCGAGGACGTGCGCGTCGACGACGCCATGACCCGGGACCCGTACACCGTCACGCCCACGACCCTGTTGCGGGACGCGGCCGCCTACATGGCCGACGACAAGATCGGATCCGCCGTGGTGGTCGAGGGCGGGAAGGTGGTCGGGATCTTCACCACCACCGATGCGTTGCGCGCGCTCGTGGACCTGCAGCAGCGCGTGGGTCCCGATCCCGGAGAGGACGCGCCCACGACAGTGGTTCGCCCGCCGCGAACGGCCGCCAAGGCAGAGGCGCGCAAGCGGGCGTAGCGAGAAGCGTCCGCCGCTCTAGAGCCCGTCCCAGAAGTCGCAGGCCGCCTGTTTCAGCCCCGAGCCCACCTTGATCGTCGGGCCCAGCTCGAGGTGCTGGTCCGAACCGGCGGCGTAGGCCGGCCAGGCAGGCGCTCCGCCGCCGTTCGGGTCGCCGGTGGCCGCGAAGCGCGTCCAGTAGCCGAGCATGCTGCGCGCGAGCTGCTGTTCCTCGGCCGTGAGGGGCTTCGCGCCGCCCGGGTTCTGAAAGACGAAGGGGAGCTCCGCGGTGTGGAAGACCGCGAGGAAGGGCACGAGCGCAAAGCTGGGAGGCTGCGTGAAGTGGTAGAGGTACGTCGAGGAGACGCCCCCCGCGACGGCGGCCCGCGCGGTGCGGCGCGTGGGGCAGACAAAGCCCACGTCTCCGAGGAGGTCGGCGATGGCGTGGGCCGGGCTCGCGTAGCTCGAGAGCGGGTACTGCGCGAGGACCTGCGGAGCCTTCGCGCCGAAGGCGGTGGTGGCCAGGCCCGGGTACTGTGCCGCCGTCGTGGCGAGCAGGCCGCCGAGCAGCACGAAGAGCGTCCCCTCGTCCCGGTTCGTGCCGAGGAGGAGCGGCACCTTGGCGAACGAGCCGGCCTTCATGAGCGCCGCGGGCTGCGCCGGCAGGTAGGGCGTTCCGGCGACCGGGCCCCACGAGACCCCTGTGCCGAAGATCATCGCGTCCTTCGTGGGCAGCGCGTCCAGCACCTCCTGCGTGCTCTTCGAGCCGAGGCAGGTCTGCACGTCGGTCGCGCTCTCGCAGCCGAGCTTCTCGGCGAGCGCCTTGCCCTGCGCCTGGGCCTCGGCCAGCGTCAGTAGATTCCCGCTGCAGGGGCCGCTCTCCATGATCGCGCGATTCAGGGGCCCGGTGGCCTCGGGCGAGACGAGGTGGGCGCAGACGCTGACCGAGCCCGCCGACTCGCCGAAGACGGTCACGTTCGTGCCGTCCCCCCCGAAGGCCCCGATGTTCTGCTTCACCCAGCGCAGGACCGCGCGCTGGTCGTAGAGCGCGGCGTTGCCCCCGTAAGGGGTGCGGGCGTGCGCGAGGAAGCCCAAGGGCCCCAGGCGGTAGTTGAAGGTCACGAGCACGACGCCCGTCTGCTCGACGAGGGCCGTTCCGTCGTAGAGCGGCTGTGCGCTCCCCCCGAGCGTGAAGCCTCCGCCGTGGATGAAGACCATCACCGGCGCGGGCTTGCTCGGAGCGGGGAAGGGGGCCCAGACGTTGAGCGTCAGGCAGTCCTCGCTGTAGCGGTTGGGCAGGCTCGTGAGTGTGCTCGGCTTCTGGGGACACGAGGGGCCCAGGGCCGTGGTCTCGCGCACCCCGCTCCACGAGGTGAGAGGTTGCGGGTGTCCGAAGCGCAGGCCGCCCACCGGAGGCGCGGCGTATGGGATCCCGAGGTGCGCGCGCACCTTGCCGAGGAGCTTGCCCCGCACGAGGCCCGTCATGGTGTGGGCCACCGTCGGGTCGCCGCTCAGATCGCCTCCGCCCCCGTCGGTGCGCCGCGCGTCGCGCGGGCTCGCGTCCCCTCCCGGCCCCGCGTCGCGGAGGGCTCCATCCTGCGCGCTGCCGTCGAGCGCCGCCGGGACGCGGTTCGTGCAGGCGGCCAGGCCCAGGCACAGCAGCGCGCCGCCCACGCGCCGCCACGCGCACGATCTCGTGAACCGGATGCTCATGGCCCGCCACGGTAACACGGCCCCGCGCGGCGGGTTCCGGCTATCATGAGGCGATGAACGGTCGCACGCGCGATGGGCTCCCCGCTCCCGAGGGCGGGACGGTGCAGCTCGAGGTGCGCGAGGGCTACGATCGCTGGTCTGCGAGCTACGACGAGACGCCCAATCCCGTGGTGGCGCTCGACGATCGTACGAGCCTCGGGCTCCTCGCGGCGCGCCCGGGTGAGCGAATCCTGGACGCCGGTTGCGGCACGGGGCGTCACCTCGGGCCGCTCGTAGCGTGCGGCGCGAAGGTCGTGGGGCTCGACTTCTCGCCGGGCATGCTGCGCGTGGCGCGGCAGAAGTATCCCGGCGTCCCGCTCGTCTGTGTGGACCTGAGCGCGCCGTGGCCTCTCTGCCCGGCCAGGTTTCACGCCGTGCTCTGCGCCCTCGTGGGAGAGCACCTGCGCGACCTCCCGGCTTTCTTCGCGGAGACGCGTCGCGCGCTTCGGCCCGGCGGACGCCTGCTCTTGTCGGTCTACCACCCGGAGCTGGCCCGGGCCGGCGTGGAGGCGAACTTCCGGCGAGACGGGGTGGAGTATCGCCTCGGGGCGGAGCAGCACACCGTCGAGAGCTACCAGCAGGCCCTGCGCGGCGCAGGGCTCGAGCTCGGGCGCACGACGGAGGTGATGGGCGACGAGGCGCTCCTCGGCCGCGCACCCTCGGCGCGGAAGTACGTCGGCCGCCCGCTCCTCCTCTGTCTCGAGGCCTTCACCGCGCCGGCGAGCTGAAGCGCCGCGTGCCGCTCGCGGTGCGGAAACCCCTTTGATCCGAGGAGAAAAGCGGGTAAACGATCCGCCCATGGCGCGCCTCCGGTCCGCCGCTCCCTGGCTCATCCTCGGTGCCGCGGGCCTTGCGCTCGTGCTGCACGGTCTGGCGTACGGCTTCGTCTGCGACGACGCCTACATCACCTTTCGTTACAGCCACAACCTGGCCTATCACGGTGAGCTCTCCTTCAACCTCGGGGACCGGGTGGAGGGCTATACGAACTTCCTCTGGACCGTGCTCCTCGGGGGGCTGCTCAAGCTCGGCCTGCGCCCGGACGTGATGTCGCTCGTGCTGGCCTCGGCCGCCGGCGTCGGCACCTTGGGCCTCCTCTACCTGGCCGGGAGGGCCTATCGCGGCGGGCGCGCCACGGGGTGGGAGCTCCTCGGCCCGGCGCTCCTTCCGGCCTGCGCGTACTTCGCGGTCTGGTGCTCGGGCGGACTCGAGACGCAGCTCTTCACCTGTCTCGGCACGGCGGGCTTCGCGCTCTACCTGGCCGAGGCGGCGGGGCGCGTGCGGCGGCGCTACTCGGGCCTCTGCTTCGCGCTGGCGGCGATGACCCGACCCGAGGGGCTGCTCCTCTTCGGGCTCACGGGGCTCCACCGCGTCGCCGCGAACCTCCTCGGGGAGCGGCGGCTGCTTCCCACCCGGGCCGAGTTCTTCTGGCTGGCGGGCTTCCTCGTCCCCTTCGGCCTCTTCTTCGCCTGGCGCTACCGCTACTACGGCTTCCCCTTCCCCAACACCTTCTACATCAAGACCGGGGGCGGCGCGGCGATGGCCGGCAAGTGGGGGCTGCCCTACCTCTGGGACTTCGTCCACCACAACCGGCTCTACGTCCTCGCTCCGCTCCTGCTGCTCTTCCGGCCGCGCACGCTCCGCCCCGAGGAGAGCGAGGCCGGCCGCCCGCCGGGACTTCGGCCGCGCTTCGTCTTCAGCTACGTCGCGCTCCTGCTCGGCTGCTACAGCTTCTACGTGGTCTGGGTGGGGGGGGACTTCATGGCTCTCGGCCGCTTCTTCGCCCCCGTGCTCCCGCTCTGGGCCTTCCTCGCGCAGGAGCTCCTCCGCGAGGCCTTCGAGCGCCCGCGTGCGGCGAGCCCCGAGGTGTGGCGCGCGTCCCGGCTCCTCCCGGTGGCGGCCCTGCTCCTCGGCTTGCTGAGCTGGAGCGCCGTGGGCCTCCATCGCGACAATCAGAAGCCGAGCTACTACCGCTGGGGGCTCGACACCGTGGCCTACCTGAAGCGCTTCGCCGACGACCGCGTGCTCCTCGGCAACTGGATGCGGCGGAACCTGCCGAAGGACACCTACCTCGCGGTGGGGGGCGCGGGAGCCGTGGTCTACGCCTCGCGTCTGAAGGCGCTCGACGCCTTCGGCCTCTCCGACCGGTGGATCGCGCACCACGGGCCGCGCTCGGGGGATCGCCCCGGGCACAGCAAGTTCGCCCCCGAGGAGTACGTGCTCAAGGAGCGCCCCGACCTCATCTGCCACATCGGGCACCATCAGGACGAGCCGTACCAGCCCTCGCCCGGCGAGGCGGCGCTCTGGCGCGCCCGGGGCTACGCCTGGGTCTGTCTGGAGCCGCCGGGGCTCAGCCCGCGCTACTACTGCTGCCTCAAGCGCCTCGACCGGACGCTCGGGCCCTTCCCGAGCGAGGTGGGCTCGTGACCGCAGCGGCCCGGCTCGGCCGCGTCGCGAGCGCCATCGGGCCGGCGGCCCTGGCCGTGGCGGGTCTCGGCCAGCTCGCGCTGCTCCTCTACGCCTTCGGGCTGCGGGTCTTCTACCCGCTAGATCTGGAGTGGATGGAGGGGGGCGTGCTCACCACCGCCCTCCGCATCCTCGAGGGGAAGCCGGTCTACGCCGAGCCCTCGGCCGATTTCATCTCCTTCCTCTACACTCCCTTCTACCCGACCGTCGTCGCGGGGCTGGGCAAGGTCTTCGGCCTCTCGTATCCCGTCGGCCGCGTCGTCTCGGTACTGGCCTTTCTCGGCGCGTGCGCCCTCATCTTCGAGGCTGTGCGCCGCGCCGCGGGGAAGGGGCGTCGCGGAGTCCTCTACGGCCTCGGCTCGGTGGGGCTCGTGGCCTCGAGCTACCCGCACGTGGGGGGCTGGTACGATCTCGTGCGCGGCGACTCGCTCTACCTGGCGCTCATCACCGCGGCGCTCTTCCTTCTGGCCTACAAGCGCACGCGCTGGCCCTACCTCGCGCTGGCCGGGGCGCTCATGGGACTCGCCTTTCTGACCAAGCAGACGGCCACCCTCTTCATCGTCGCTTCGGGGGCGCTCCTCCTGCTGCTCGACTGGCGGCGGGTCTGGATCTACGTGGCCAGCGTGGGGCTCGTAGCCGGCGGCACCGTGCTCTGGCTGAACCGCGCTTCGGACGGCTGGTTTTGGAAGTATGTTTTTAGAATGCATCAGGGGCACGACCTCTACTGGGAGCGGGTCTGGCCGCAGACCGAGCTCACGCTGCTCAAGCTCTTCCCCGCGGTGGGAGCCGTGCTCGGGCTCTGGCTCGTCGTGGCGCTCGGGCAGCTCGCCTTCACGCGGCGCCTGCCCCCCGAGGCGCGGCGGCCGCTCTACGGCCTGCTCTGGGCGGTGGTGGGCATCGCCGTCTCCGCCGTGGGCTTCGCCACGCAGTGGGCCGACGTGAACGCCTACATCCCGGGGCTGGTCTTCGCCGGGGCCTTCGCGCCGTTGGCGGTGGCCGATCTAGAACGAAGGTTCGCCTCCCGTCCACTGGTGGCCGGGCTCCTCGCGCTCCTCCTCGGCGGGGTCCTCGCGGGCCAGCTCGTGCACCAGCTCTACCGGCCGGCCAAGCTCGCCCCCACCCTGCGGGACCGGCGCTGGGCCGGGCCGCTCATCGAGCGCCTGCGCTCCGTACCCGGCCCGGTGCTCATGCCCTATCACCCCTTCTATCCGGTGCTGGCGGGCAAGCCCTCCCACTACCATCAGATGGGGGTGAACGACGTCACCCGGGCCGGGCACCCCTACCCGCCGCAGATCCTCCAGCGCATCGCAAACCGTCATTATGGAGCAATCGTTCTAGATAACCCCGTCGAGGGGCGCTACGAGTACGCGCTGAACAGCTACAAGTTCGACTATTACTTTCACCACGAGGAGGTGCCGTACGTGGTGAGCGGCTACTTCGTGCGCCCGCGCTACCTCCTCGTGCCCAAGAGGAGAGAGCCGGCACCGCCGGGGGTCAGGCGCCTCTTCGACTTCGAGAGCGGCACCTACGACGGCTTCACCGTGACCGGGTCGGCCTTCGGGGCGCGTCCCGCGGGAGGCCCGTGGCCCACGCAGGGGATGTCGGGTCCCTTCGAGGGCCTCTACCTGGCCAGCTCCTACGGCAGCGGCGACCCCCCCACGGGACGGCTGCGCAGCCCCGAGTTCCCGGTCGAGACGCCCAAGCTGAGCTACCGGGTCGGGGGCGGCAACCTGCCGGGGCAGATCGAGGTGCGGCTCCTCCTCGGAGAGCGCGTGGTGCACCGGGGGACCGGGACGAACAGCCACATCATGGAGGAGCGCGTGGTGGACGTCTCGGCCTACAGGGGGCAGCGGCTGCGGCTCGAGCTCGTGGACGAGGCCACGGGCTCCTGGGGCCACCTCCTCTTCGACGAGCTCTGCGCGAGGTCGCGGTGAACGCGGACACGGGGCGCCTCCCGCGCATCGAGCGGCTGCGGCGCTGGCCCCTCTCGCGCTGGCCGGAGCTCCTCGGCCTCGCGCTGCTCGTGCTGAGCCTGCCGCTGATCCAGCGCTACCGCGCCGGACAGGCGACGGGCGAGCGTTACGGCCTCGAGGCGCGCTACTTCGTCGGCCCGAGCTTCGCGGGCAAGCTCCTCGAGAAGCGGGTGGAGCCCGAGCTCGACCTCGAGCGCTCGCGCAGCTCGCACGCGCGGAGCGCCGGGAGCATCGAGTGGAACGGCACGGTCGTCTTCCCGCGCAAGGGTAAGTTCGTCTTCGCCACCCTTTCGACAGGGCGCTCCTCGGTCGAGATCGACGAGCAGATGCTCGTTCACAACCTGGGGGCCACGCCGGACAAGCCGGTCTTCGGGGACCGCATCTTCGAGGCCGGGGCGCACGCCATGCGGGTGCGCTTCGTGGGTCCGGGGCCCAAGGCGCAGCTCCGGGTGGTCTGGACTCCGGCCCGTCGCTGGGGCGGTCTCGAGCCCGTTCCGGCCACGCTCCTTTTTCCGCGCAGCCCGAAGGGGGCGCCCCCTCTGCCGGCCTTCGCCATCCCGCCCCGGGACGCGCCCGCCGCGTTCCTGCTCTGCGCGAGCTGGCTTTTCGGCGCGCTGCTGCTCCTCCGCCGACCGCTCGGCCGCCTCGCCACGCTGCTGCGTCGGGAGCGCTGGGCCCGGCACGACCTCGCCGCCTTCGTCGCGCTCGTCGGCGCCGCGCTCGCCCTCCGCCTCTTCGAGCTGGACGGGGCGGGGCAGACCTGGGACGAGGACGTCTACTGGGCGGCGGCGCGCAACGCGATCCAGAACCTGCTCGCCGGCGATTTCCGCGCGGCCTCGTGGGCCACGAACCCGGAGCATCCCGCGACGGCCAAGTGGGTCTACAGCGCGGCCACCCTGGCCTCGGAGAGCCTCACGCCGGGGCGGGCCGTCTCGGCGCTTCTCGGAGCCCTGACCTGCGGGTTCCTCTTTCTCGCCGGGCGCGACCTCGTCTCACGCGGCGCGGGGCTCCTCGCCGGAGGCCTCGCCGCCGTGCTGCCGCACCTCGTCGCGCACGGCAAGGTGATGGGCCTCGAGACCCCGTCGGGCTTTTTCTACCTGCTCACCGTCTGGTGCTTCTATCGCGGCCTGCGGCGCGAGGGGAATCAGGCCGCGTACCTCTGGGCCGGCCTCTTTGCGGGGCTCGCCACGGCGACGCGGCTCGTGAACGGCGGCGTCTTCTTCGTCCTCGGGGGCCTCTACCTGGTGCGGCACGCGCGCACCATCTGGCGCGAGCGCTTCTTCCCACTGCCGGTGACGCTCGGCGTGCTCCCCTGCGTGGCGCTCGCGGTCTTCTTCGGCCTCTGGCCCTACCTCTGGCAGGAGACGCGCGCCCACCTCGGCGGCCTCTTCTCGTTCTGGAAGCCGGATGTGCTCCACGAGGTCTTCCTCGGTCAGCGACAGCCGGCCCCCGATTACTACTACCCGCTCTATTTCGTGGTCACGACGCCGGTGGCGCTCCTGGCCGGACTTCCGCTCTACCTCGGCCGCCTCGCGGTGCGGCGGGACCTCGGACACCTCGTGCCGCTGCTCTGGTTCGCGGGCCCCTTCCTGGTGGCGCTCTCCCCCGTGGTGCGCGACGGAGTGCGCTACCTCTACCCGGCGCTGGTGCCCGCCTGCCTGCTGGTCGCGGCCGGCTTCGAAGGGCTTGTCCTCGCCCTGCTGCGCGGAGCGGAGCGGGCGCGCTGGCGCGTTCCCGCGACGGCGGTCCTCGGGACGACGCTCGGGCTCTACACGCTGCACGCGGCGCTGACCGTGCATCCGTACTACCTCGACTACTACAACGAGGCGGTGGGCGGGCCGGCGCGGGTGGCCGAGAAGAGGTGGTTCGAGCTCGGCTGGTGGGGCGAAGGGATCGAGGAGGCGCACCGCTACGTGGCGCGCTATGCCCTGCCGGGACAGCGCGTCTTCGTGAACGCCGAGCCGAGTCACGTGCTGAAGGTGCGAGATGACCTGGTCCCCGTGCGCGACCCGGAGGCCGACTGGGTGATCTACAACCAGCTCTTCAACGACGCGCCCTTCCGCTCGCCGCTGCACCGACAGGCCTACGTGGTGCGGGCGGCCGGGGCGCCGCTGGTCTGGGTCTACCGGAAGCGCGAGAGGCCCGCCGCGCCGCCCATCCGGACGAAGGCGGCGGCCCCGCCGGCGAAACGGCCGCATCCTTAGACGATCGAACGAAGACACGCGGAGGGAGGAGCTCGTGAACGAGGAGAAGAACGAAGCCTACGAAGCGCCGCAGCTCGCGATCAATCGCGTCTACACGCGGCGAGGAGACTCCGGACAGACGAGCCTGGTCGGCGGCGACCGGCTCCCCAAGGACGCGCTGCGCATCGACTGCTACGGCACGGTGGACGAGCTGAACAGCGTGCTCGGGCTCGTGCTCGTGTCGGCGCGGACCCTCTCGGCCACCCACCCGCGGCTCGCGCGCCTGGCGGCCATCGTGCGTAGGGTGCAGCACGAGCTCTTCAACGCGGGGTCGGTGCTGGCCACGCCCCCCGAGCAGGTGGGACCGAGGCAGCCGCGCGTCACGACCGCGGAGGTGACGCGGCTCGAGCAGGAGATCGACGAGCTGAACGAGGAGCTGGCCCCGCTGCGCTCGTTCGTGCTCCCCGGAGGCAGCCGGTTGAGCGTCGAGCTCCACCTCGGGCGCACGGTCTGTCGTCGGGTGGAGCGGCTGTGCGTGACGCTGCAGCGGGAGGAGCCGGCAACCGACCCCCTGATCGTGACCTACCTGAATCGGCTGAGCGACGCGCTCTTCGTCTGGAGTCGCTGGGCGGACGCGGTGCAAGGAGCCGAAGAGACGCTCTGGGATCCGAACCTGGCCGCCTCCGGGTAGCGGCGGGGAAGGGCGCCAGACCCCTTAGCTCGGCGAGAGGGCGCGGTCGGTGGCCTCGACGATCCAGTGCGCCAGGCGCTCCCAGAGCGGGCGGCAGCGCGCGTCGGTGACGAGCTCCATGTGTCCGGGGCCGCGGGGCAGGCCCAGCTCAGCGCCGTCCACCTCCCAGACCTCGGGGGGGCGTGCTGCGAAGTGCGAGCAGAAGCGGCGTCCCGCCTCGGGCCGGCAGAGCAGCCGGTCTCCGCGCGAGAGCACCGAGAGGGTCGGCACCTCGAGGCGCGCGACGGCGGCGAGGTAGTCCACCGCGCCGCTCTCGTCGGTCCAGCGGTCGCTTCGGGCCCAGCGGTCGAACTGGAGCACGTAGCTGCGCGCCTCGTCGTCGGAGCCGGCGCGCAGGGCCCGCGTGGGAAAGAAGCCGACGCGGCGGGTGACGGCGCACCAGAGCTCGAGAATGGCGCGCTTGGCGAGCCAGCGGGTGCGCGACGGCTCGAGGCGGGGCACCCAGACGTTCGAGGCGATCATGACCAGCGCGTCGGCGAGCTTCTCGTCGGAGAGACCGAGCGCGGCGGCGCCTCCGTGCCCGCAGAGGCTGTGGCCGACGAGCGCGACGGGGAGCCCGGGGTGGCGCGCCCGCACCGTGCGCAATGCGGCGGGGAGGTCCAGCCGGACCACGTCGTCGTAGCTCCAGTCCACCGCGCGGGAGGCCCGTGGGAGGCTGTCGCCGTGGCCGCGTGGGTCGAGCGTGTAGACCGCGAGGCCGCCTTCGGCCAGGGTGCTCGCGAGCCCGCGACCCGACGGGCGATCGAGACTCCGACGATTGGCCATCATGGCGGGGCCGAGGAGGACCGCGGCGCGGGGGTCGCCCGCCGCCTCGAAGGGCTCGAGCGCCAGGTTCCAGCCGTCGTCGGTGCGGACGCGCACGAGCGCTTCAGATCGAGATCGCGACATGGTCCGGGGCGGGCGAGCTCACGCGAGAGCGGCGAGGCGCGGGGCGCGAGGTCGGCGCAGCAGGCCGAGCTCCACGAGGAGTCGTTGCAGGTGGAGGAGGTACCCCTCGCGGCCGAAGTGCATCAGGTGCCCCCCCGCGAACCAGTGGATCTGTGGCCGGTCGAAGTGCTCCCAGAGCGCCGCGGCGTGGTCGGGCGGCACGATGGTGTCCCCCTTTCCGGCGATGATCAGCACCCGCTCCCTGGGGAGGGCGAGCGGGTGGGCCAGCGGCGAGTGGACGCTCATCGTGCGACAGAGGTCGGCGAAGCTGACGCCCGAGGCTTCGGCCTCCTTGCGGTCCTTGCTCCCTTCCCCGAGCTTCCACATCAGGGCCGGCAGGTCCGCGATCGGCATCATCGGCACGGCGAAGGCGAGCTCCGGCGCGACCGTGGCGAGCATCGCGGTGGTGTAGCCGCCGAGGCTCATCCCCATCACGCCGGCCTCGGCGCCGGTGAGCTGCCGGTGCCGCGCGACCAGGGTGCGGAGCTCCCACGCGGCCTGGAGCATTCCTTCGTTGGTACGTCCGATGTCCGACGAGGGGTAGAGCGTGGCGCCGATCCGCACGTCCGCCGGCCGCCGCGCGCCGTGATAGGGGTGCACGTAGAGGTAGACGTCGAGCCCCTGCTCGTAGAGCCAGCGCGCGCCGAAGATGCGGGCCTCGACAGGGAAGCTGCCGCCGCCCCAGCCGTGCAGGCAGACCACCGCCGGGTGGCCGGCCCCCGCGTGCCGGTAGTGCCGCGCGAACGCGGTGGCGTTCTCCGGGTAGCGCCGCAGAAACTCGAGGGCGATGGCGCGGTCGGGGGCGTGGTAGCTCGGGAAGGAAAGATCCTCGACCCAGCCCCCGGGCAGGTCGCCGCGACGGATGCAGTTGAAGTGCGGCACCTTCGGCTCGGGGAAGAAGGCCAGGCGGTCCTGCTCGGCGCGCTGCGCGTGCACGGCCCAATCTCCGGCCATGCGACGGAGGCCACCGTGCCGGCGGGTGGCGCTCCGGTGGGAGGCCACGAAGACCCCGCGGACGACCTGCCGGGCGACGTGGTCCACGACTCGGCCGACCCGCGTCGAGAGCTCCACGGAAGTGAGCCCGTGGTGCGCGAGGCGTCGCCCGCGCCGCAAGAGCTCGCTGGCGCGTTCGAGGTGCAGCTCCGAGGCTCGACGATGAGGGCCCATCGAGCTAAACCTACCACGCGCGCCGCGGCCTGGCCAAATGCGCGACTCTTCGCCGGTTACTGGCGGGCCTTGTGAGGCCTCGCCGGGAGCACTACGCTCGCGACTTCGCCCATGGTGGGGCAGTTGATGGAGGAGGAGACGATGGTGACCATGACGCACGAACAGGAAGCCCAGACGCGGATCGAGCTCAACGGACCCGCGCCCGATTTCCAGGCGAACACGACCCACGGCCCGCTCCGGTTCTATGAGTGGAAGAAGGACCGCTGGGCCATCCTCTTCTCGCACCCGGCGGACTTCACGCCCGTGTGCACGACGGAGTTCGTGGAGCTCTCGCGCCGGGCCGGGGAGCTCGAGCGGCGCAACGTGAAGCTCCTCGGCAACTCGATCGACAGCATCTATTCGCACATCGCGTGGGCGCGGAGCATCGAGGAGAAGCTGGACACGAAGATCCCGTTTCCGGTGATCGCGGACCTGGATCAGAAGGTTTCGCGCCTCTACGGGATGGTGCACGAGCCGGCCTCGGTCACCGCCACCGTGCGCTGCGTGTACTTCATCGACCCGAAGAACCTGGTGCGGGCCATGATCTACTACCCGCTCAACGTCGGGCGGAACTTCGACGAGATCGTGCGCGTGGTGGATGCGCTGCAGACGGCGGACAAGCACGGGGTGGGTTGCCCCGCCAACTGGAGGCCGGGGGAAGAGGTCATCGTCCCCGCCCCGGTCACGGTGCAGGCGGCCGCGGAGCGGGTCGGGGATCGGAACTTGAAGGTCACGGACTGGTATCTCAGCAAGCGTTCGGTCTGAGACTACGGCTTGCAGCTCCCCACGACGCTGCCGGCTCCCGGCGTGTCGTTCACCGCGTCCTTCATGAAGAGCAGCGTGTAGCCCCCTCCGGTCGGGACCTTCACATCGAAGGTCCACCGGCAGCCTCCGTTGCAGGAAACCTCGCGGGCGCCTCCGAACCAGCGGGCCTCGCCCCCCGCGGGCTGGATGCCCGCCATGACCCAGGTGTAGCTCCCCGCCGCGCGAATCGTCACGGCCACGGTCGCGCCGGGGGTCAGCGCGCTCGCCGCGTCGAACTGCGTTTCGCCACTGGTACAGCGGACGCCACCGCCCGTGGGTGGGGTCGGGGTCGCGGCCGGCGGCGTGGCGGGTGGTGTGGTCGCGGGAGGCGTCGGTGCGGGTTCTGCCGGCGGCGTGGCCGGTCCCGGAGCTCCGGCCCCCGCCCCCTGCCACCAGTCCTTGCGCAGCCGCGGATCCATGAAGGAGCCCGTGTCGCGGATGGCCACCTTGGTCCCCCCCTGGGCCCAGCCGAGCTGCTGCCCCGTGGCGAGGCCCGGCAGCTCCCGTCGGCCCGCCGCCACGCACGCGCGATAGGCCTCGAGCAGACCGGGCTCGACCTCGATGCCGAGCAGGTGCACGGCGTACCCGTTCACGATGGAGTCCTCGGGGGTGTATTTCAGGGTGAGCGAGTCCGCGTCGGCGTAGACCACGACGGCCTTGATCCCCGGGGCCACGTCGCGCCCCGTGAAGGGCACGCGCAGCGCCTCGCCGCCTTTGGTGGCGAGCTCGATGACGTGCACGGCTCCGCCTTCGGTGCCGCTCCCGTCGAAGCGCCCCACGCGGTAGGCCTGGGTCACTGCGGGGGGCTGACCGCCGGGGAAGATCGTATGCAGCTGCGGCGCGAGCGGGTCCATGCCGCTCCCGTCGGCGAGCAGGGCGCGGGTCTCGCTTGTCGGCGCGGGGGAGAGCCCGCGCAGCTTGATGTTCAGGTCGGCCTGCTGCTCGGCGGGTACGGAGCTGGGCGCCCCCTGGATCGGGACCCGCGCGTAGCTCGCGGCCGCGGCTTGCCGGTCGTCGTCATCGCGTCCGTACGAGACCCCCGTGCATCCCGACAGCAGCAGGTACGCGCTCGAAAGGAGGAGGCGGTACGTCGTGCGTGCGAGCATCGAGGGGCGGAAAGTGCAGGGCCCATGCCGCGGGCTGAGGCTGGAAAACTGAGAGACAACCACCCGTTGGGCCAGCCGCGATGCGTCGCCCGTGGGGGTTCAGTCGCCAGGGCCGCCGCGGACAGGGACAGTTGACCCCAGCGCCGCGACGGCGATCGGGGGCGTGGCCCTCGACGCCGCATCGCCTATAGTGAGCTCGCCATGCGCGCGCCCCTCCTCACTGCTGGGATCTTCCTTCTCGCCGCCTGCCGTAGCGGGGGCACCCCCCCGCCGGTCGACCCGCGCACCGAGGTGGAGGGGGGCCGCGCCGCGGGCAAGGCCGTGCGCTCCTCGGACAGCCGGCCGCGCGCGTTCGAGGAAACGCATCCCCTCCGCGGGGAGCGCCTCGAGCTCGACCAGGCCCGGGTGCAGCGCCGCCTGGCCGAGCAGGGCGGGATGACCGGCGAGGACGCCCGGCTCTCCCCGGCAGTGTGCGCCGCGCTCGAGCAGAGTCACCCGTGCCCGCTCCTCGCGCTCCCCTGGCGCGCGCGGGAGCTCCCGTTGGGTCTCGAGCTCACCGTCGAGCTCAGCCCGAGTCGTGGCCGCGTGCTCCAGGATCGGCTGCGCTGCTTTCAGCTCTACCACCAGGGGAAGTCGCGGGAGGAGACCTGCCTCGACGAGCTCGCGGGGGCACGTATCCAGTTGCAGGTGGTTCGAGGCGCCGCGAGGTTGACGCTCCTCGCGCCGCGGGACGCCGACGTCGCCGGGCTCAGAGCCCGCGTGCGTCGCGTGATCGACGCGGGTCCGTAGCTGGCTGCCGGCCCGGGCGCCGTCGTCCCCGCCGCGCCACGAGGCCCCCGACGAGCGCGAGGAGCGTGACGAGTCCGCCGAGGCCGAAGGCCCGCCAGCCGTCGCGTCCCCCCACCGCGCATCCGCCGAAGAGGCGCGGACGCTCCAGGCTCACGGTGAGGGCGTCCCCTCCATCGGGATGCGCGATCGAAACCCCCGGCTGGCCGGGGCCCATCGCGCCGACGTCGAGCTTGGGCGGCGGGGCCTGTCCCGCGTCCCCCGTGATGACCGGCGCGCCCGCATCGGCCGCCGCTCCTCCGGCGTCCTTCGGCGGCGGAGGCGTGATTCCCTGGCACTGGTCGGTCATCACCTTGCCCGTTGCGAGATCCTCGGCTCCTCCGAGCGCCTCCGGGACGACCGCGACCCCACCGTAGGGGCCACCATCCACCTTCGCACCCCGGTACATCGCGAAGTGCAGGTGGTACGAGGTCCCTCGGAGAGAGCCGTTGCTGCTGCCCCCCATCGTGCCGACGGTGTCCCCGGCCGCGACGCGCTGCCCCACCTGCACGAGCACGCGGTTCATGTGCGCGTACAGGGTTTGATACGCCGCGCCGTCGAAGGTGTGCTCGAGGACCACGATCTGCCCGTACGAGACCCAGCCGCCGGTGGCCCACCCCGCGTAGATGACGGACCCCGCGGCCACCGCCGTGATGGGCAGGTCGTAGCCGTTGTTCGCCTCGGCGCGGGTCAGGTCCAGCGCGTAGTAGTCGTTCGAGTTCTTGGGTGCCGTGGTGTTGTGGTGGAACGACGAGCAGCCGGGTCCGTAACCGCAGGCGGCCTTGAAGGTCACGCCGCAGGGGAAGGGGGCCCGCAGCACCGCGGTCGGCGGGACGGCCGCCGCTCCCCCGGAGGGGACGGTGCGCGCGAGGGCGCTTCCCGGGAGGCCCAGGCAGAACACTCCCAGGACCAGCCCGGTCGCGGCTCGCAGCATGGACATAGCGTCCCGCACGGCGGTTCAATCGTCCGAGTAAGAGGTTGCCCCGATATGCCATCGGTCGGGCCAATATTCAAGCCCCTTCGACAGCGCAATTTTCCGACGGTGCCGGGGTTTACTGTCTCCAGCCGTCGGTCGCGCGAAGGTTCGCCGACGGGGCAACCGGCACGCGGTGACGTGCGTCCATCACGTTCGTCGCGGCGTCGCTGATCGACGCCACCGATCTCTGCTATGGTTCGCGCCCGCCGAGCGAGCCATACTTTGCCGCGCCCGAGGCTGACGCGACGTTAGGACCTTTCATGCTTACCGAAAAACTTCTGCGTGTGACCGTCGCCGGGGGGAGCGAGTGGGTGATGGTGCTTCTGCTCCTCCTCTCCGTGCTCTCCCTGGCTCTCGCCGCCGAGCGGTTCCTCTTCTTCCGCCGCAAGCGCCGCGCCCTCGACGCCCTCGACGAGGCGCTCACCCCGCTGCTCGGCGGCGGCGACGCGAAGCGGCTCGAGAAGACTATTCTCGACTCCGCCGATCCGACGATCACCGCCGCTCTGGCCGGTCGGTCGCCGGCCGATCGTGACGCGGCGGAGCGCATCGTGGCCAGCTCGCTCGCCCGGGAGCGGCTGCGGCTCGAGCGGCGGCTCACCTTTCTCGGCACGCTCGGGAGCAACGCCCCCTTCGTGGGCCTCTTCGGCACGGTGCTCGGCATCATTCGGGCCTTCAACGACCTGTCCATGGGGAGCACCACCGGTACCAAGGCGGTGATGGCGGGCATCTCGGAGGCCCTCGTGGCCACCGCGGTCGGCCTCTTCGTGGCCATCCCGGCCGTGATCGCCTTCAACTACTTCCAGAAGCAGGTGGACCACGCGTTGTCGATCACCGAGGCGCTCGCGCAGGCCGTGCTGGCGGGAGCTCCGGGCCGCGCCACGGCGTCCCGCGAGGAGGCGCCAGCACCGCGCTCCTCCGCGCAGGGGGCCTGAGCGTCATGGCGGGCGGGAACCTCTCGGGCGGCCACACCCGCGGGCGGCGACTCATCACCGACATCAACGTCACGCCGCTCGTGGACATCATGCTCGTGTTGCTCATCATCTTCATGGTCACGGCGACCTATATCGTGCGCGACTCCATGGAGGTGAAGCTCCCCGAAGCGAGCACGGGCGAGTCGAAAGCCACCTCGCTCCTCGCGCTCATCGTGTACGCCGACGGCAAGCTCGCCCTGAACGGCGAGCCGTCGGACGAGGGGAAGGTGCGGGCCTTCATCCGGGACCGGAGGGGCAAGGGGGACGCGCTGGAGGCGATCATCGCCGCGGACCGCGCCGTGCCCCACGGCCGCGTGGTGCAGGTGCTGGATCTCGTGCGCGCGGAGGGGGTCATCAAGTTCGCCATCAACGTGCTCAAGCCGGAGAAGTAGCTCCTGTTCGCCGCGGAAGCCGCGCTCGTGCGCTCGGAAGAAAAGCCCGCCCGGGTTCTCCCCTGGCTCGTGACCTTCGCGGTCCACGGCGCTCTCGCGCTCCTCACCGCGCTCCTGCCGCAGCCTCCAGCCCCGGAGCGGCGACCGCCCATCGAGCTGACCTCGCGGAAGCTCCCCGAGCGGCGGGCCGTCACGCCTCCTACGCCCAGGCCCGAGGAGCCGAAGCCCCCGGAACCACCGCGGCGCGCGACGCGGCGCAAGGTCACGCCGAGCGAGGTGGAGGTGCCCGCCAAGAAGCCCGCGGAGCCGCCGCCCGAGGGGGACCCCGCGTCGAAGACCCCGGCCGCGCCCGACACGGGGGCCGCCGTCCCGGGCGTGGACATGGCCGGAGGAACGCGCGCTCCGGCGGGGCAGGGGGTGCAGGTGCCGGCCGCGCCGAAAGGGCCCGTCACGCCGGGAGCGAGGCGCGTGGGGCAGGGGACGCGCGAGGGGCGCGGCTTCAAGAAGGACTACCAGAAGGGCGAGCAGGCGCCCGTGGCGGTGGTGACCACCATGCCGCAGGTGCTCCGGCGCATCGAGGCCACCTACCCCGAGCGGGTGCGCGAGCTCGGCATCGAGGGGCGCGTGGTGCTCGAGCTCTCCGTGGACGGGGCGGGGAAGGTGACTGCGGCGCGCGTGATCCGTGGGCTGCATCCGGAGCTCGACGCAGCCGCAGTCGTCGCCGCGAAGCAGATGCTCTTCGCGCCGGCCCGCGTGGGTGGCACGGCCGTGGCGGTCAAGATCCCCTATACCTTCACCTTCGTGCTGGACTGACGGGACCATGCGGCGTTGTGTGACACGGTACCTGGTTCTCTGCGCCTCGCTCCTCGGCGGCGTGCCGCCGGCCCTCGCCCAGGAAGGGGTGCGCGAGGAGGTCAAGCGCGCCGCGCCCCCGAAGATCACGAGGCCCCCCGAGCTCCGCACCTTCGTCCCGGCGGTCTATCCGCCCCTCGCGCAGAAGAACGGCGTCGAGGGGACGGTGCTCTTGCAGATCGACCTCGACGCGCGCGGCAAGGTGGGCGCGGTGAAGGTGCTCACCTCCGTCTCCCCCGAGCTCGACGCGGCCGCGGTGGACGCCGTGCGCCGCTTCGTCTTCTCTCCGGCCGAGCTCGACGGCAAGCCGGGGCCGGTCCGCGTGCGCTACGCGTACCGCTTCGCCCTCGACCGCAAGTGGGTGCCGCGCCTCCCGGAGTGGATGCTGGACGCGAAGGAGCGGGAACGCGGCCGCGACGTGGTCGTCGGGCGCGTGCGCGAGCAGGGGACGCGGCTTCCGGTCGAGGGGGCGGCGGTGGCCGTGATGGAGGCCGGCGTCGAGGTCAAGGCCGACGAGCGCGGGCGCTTCGTGGTTCGAGACCTCGCCCCCGGCACCTATCGCGTACAGGCCATCTCCCTCGAGCACAAGCGCGAAACGGTCCAGGTGGTGGTTCGCGCGGGCGAGCAGACCCGCATCGACTTCTACCTGCCCCGGCTGAACGTGAGCGAGTACGAGACGGTGGTGCGCGGCAAGCGCCGCCAGACGACCGTCTCCCGCGTGAGCCTGCGCCGCGAGCAGCTCACCACGGTCCCCGGCACCTTCGGCGATCCGCTGCGCGTGATCGAGAACCTGCCCGGGGTGGCGAGGGTCCCCTACGTCGGAGGCGCGCTCCTCATCCGCGGCGCGCCGCCGAACGACTCCGGCGTCTACCTCGACGGGCACCGGATTCCGATCCTCTACCACTTCCTCGGCGGGCCGTCGGTCCTGAACTCGCAGTTCCTCGACCGCATCGACTACTACCCGGGGAACGCGGACGCCCGCTACAACCGCCTCACCGCGGGCGTGGTGGACGTGGCCACGCGCAACACCTTCACCCGACAGTGGCAGGGGGCGGCCGACATCAACCTGCTGAACGCCTCGCTCTTCTTGAACGTTCCGATTTCGTCCAAGGTGAGCGTGGCCGCGGCGGCGCGTCGCTCGTACATCGACGCCATCCTGCCGGTGGTCCTCAAGGCCACGAGCCGCAGCGCGACCACCGTCGTGCCCGTGTACTACGACTACCAGCTTCGCCTGGACGTGGACCTGGCCGGCGACGATCAGCTCTACCTCCTCGCCCTCGGGTCCGATGACGCGCTGGCCATCGCCTCGAACGAGCCGAAGGAGAACCTGGCCGTCAGCCTCGACTCCAAGGTCACCTTTCACCGCCTCCAGGGCATGTGGCGCAAGCAGCTCGGCCCGCGCTGGAGCTCGAAGCTCTCCCCGGCCTTCGGCTTCTGGATGACGAACTTCTCGAGCGGCGAGTCCTCGCTCGACCTCAAGAACCTGACCTGGGGGCTGCGCTGGGACCTGGAGGGGCTCGTGCGCAAGGGGATCCGGCTGCGCGTCGGGGCCGACGTGGAGGTGACGCAGTCCCTCTTCCAGGCGCAGATCCCGGTGCTCGTGGACTACCGCAATCCGGGGGCGCCGGTCTCCGGAGGGGGCGCGGGGGGGGGCGGGTTCCTCGGCGGGCAGACCACCGGGGAGACGCAGCCCGTGGACGTGAAGGCCGTCATCGGCGGCGCCGCGCTCTACCTGGACGCGATCGTCGATCTCACCGACCGCTTGCAGATCATGCCGGGCCTGCGCTTCGACACGATCTACTACTTCGGCAACGCACGGCTGGCGCTCGATCCGCGGCTCACGGCGCGGTACTCGCTCTGGCGGCGCACCACGTTGAAGGCCGCCGTGGGGCTCTATTCGCAGGCGCCGAGCCCCGCGGTGACCAACGAGGTGACGGGCAACCCCAACCTGCAGCTCGAGCACGCCGCGCACTACAGCCTGGGGGTGGAGCAGGGGATCACCGCCAACCTGAGCGTGAACGCGACGGGCTACTACCTCGACCGCTACGGGCAGGGGATTCGCTCCAATCAGGTGCGCTTCGAGAACGGCCAGCCGAAGCCCCTCTACTACACGAACGAGGGGGGCGGCTCCTCCTTCGGCCTCGAGCTGATGGTCAAGCACGAGCTGACGCGCCACTTCTACGGCTGGCTGGCCTACACGCTGTCGCGCTCGCTGGCCAAGCGCCGCGCCGATGGCGAGGCGGTGCGCTTCGCCTTCGACCAGACGCACATCCTCACGCTCGTGGGGAGCGTTCGTTTCGGGAGCGGCTGGGAGGCGGGGCTGCGCTTCCGCCTCGTCTCGGGGCGCCCGGAGACGCCGGTCCTCGGGGGCTTCTTCGACGCTGACGGCGGCTTCTATCGTCAGCTCTTTGGCGTCGAGCGGTCGGAGAACCGGCCGCTCTTTCACCAGCTCGACCTGCGGATCGAGAAGACCTGGCTCTTCCGGCTCTGGCGGCTCTCGGCCTATCTCGACGTGCAGAACGTCTACAACGCAGAGAACCCCGAGGCCACGATGTTCGACTACCGCTTCCGGCAGTCGGGCAACGTCCGGGGGCTGCCCATCCTGCCGACCTTCGGCGTGAAGGGGAGTTTCTGATGCGCGGCAGCGACGTGCGTGGAGTCATGGCAATCGGGAGGGCCGCGAAGGCGGCGGTCGTGCTGGGCCTCGGGCTCGTCGGTTGCACGCCCGACTTCGAGAAGATCTCCGAGGTGAAGGACCTGCGCATCCTCGCCGTGCGGGCCGACCCGCAGGAGCAGCTCGTGCTCCCCGGGAGCACGGCCTTCGGCCCGGTGCGGATAGACGCGCTCGTGGTGGACCCGCGCGCCCCGGCGGAGCTCGTGGACTGGGAGCTCTCGGGCTGCACCGCCGAGGACCAGAACTGCGACGAGGCGACGTACAAGGTTCGCCTCGCGAGCGGCCGCGGCCGGCTGGACGCCATTCGGGCGGAGCTGCCCTTTCACGAGCAGCTGGCGCAGCAGGCGCTCAAGAAGGACCCCTTTCGCGGCTTCGGCGGGGTGCCAGTGCTCGTGGAGCTGCGGGTCAAGAAGGGGAGCGAAGAGGTCTGGGCCATCAAACGCGTGGTTTACGGCTACACGCAGCCCCTCGACAAGGCGCCGAACCGCAATCCCTCGCTCGCACGCGTGAAGGCCGACGATCGCGAGCCTGTAGCCGGTTGGACGGTGAAGCCCGAGGCGGAGGTGAAGCTC
The DNA here is from genome assembly GCA_020848905.1 of Deltaproteobacteria bacterium. Lineage (NCBI taxonomy): Bacteria > Pseudomonadati > Myxococcota > Myxococcia > Deltaproteobacteria bacterium. The sequence goes on along the minus strand of JADLHG010000008.1, from coordinate 39,519 downwards.
CTCCCCGAGCCGGCGCCGGACGCGAAGGAGAAGTACCGCGTGCTCACCTTCTCGGGCGGGAGCCGCACGCTCGACGAGTTCCTGACCTATTCGTTCTTCGCCACGCGCGGTGCGCTCAAGGACAACACGACCGGTGGGAAGCCGTCGCCCTTCGTCACCAACCGCAAGGTGGACGAGGTCTTCACGACGTGGAAGGCTCCCAAGGAGCTCGGCCTGGTGACGCTGTGGGTGGTGGTGCGAGACGACCGCGGTGGGGTCGGATGGTGGAGCGCCACGGTCGAGGTGAAGTAGGCGCTGTCGCGCACGATCGATCTTGCTGCCCTCGCGTGGCTGGCGCTACCCTCGATCCTTCCCATCTGATCGTTCTTGATCGCTCGCGGAGGAGGGTGAGGATGCGTGCGCTGGCCGTGGCACTCGTGGGGCTGTTCTTGCTGATCTTTGCGGCCGAGGCAGAGGCCCGGCGCTGTCCTCCCGGCTGGAGCCATTCCGGCGGGCGCTGCGTGAAGTTCCGCTGCCGTCCGGGCTGCTACTACTCGGGCGGAGGCATGTGCAAGTGTCCCAAGTACACCTGCCGGCCCGGCTGCTTCTACATCGGCGGAGGAAAGTGCCGCTGCCCGCGCAGGTAGCCTCGGCGTAGCGGCGCGACCGCCCCGGTTCCGTTAAGGCGCGCCAGCGAGGGCACCTGGCGCTCCATCCTTCGCAGGGGGCGGGTGAGCCGTCTTTCGACGGAGGGCGCCGCTGTCGATGAGCATGCGGCGCAGCAGCGCGAAGATCGCCATCGGCTGGCGCCAGCTCCTCGGCGCGAAGGCCGCCTGGTACTCCAGCGTGTCTGCCAGGCGCTGCAGAGCCGGCAGGCTCCTGGCGCGCTGCAGGAGCTGCCGCATGACGATGGCCGAGAACGGGTTCGTGGCGTTCGGTTTGTCCTTGCCGGTGCTGGCGTCGGGGACGTTGCCGAGCTGCCCGAAATAGTCGGAGTAGTAGTCCGCGAAGCCCCTGTCGGTGACCTCGCTCGTGATGGTCCACCCCGTCCACGCGAGGGGCTTCCGCCGCGCCGCCGCGCGCGCGACGAGGTCGTTCTGGAGGTCCTGCAGGTCCTTGAGCTGCACCTCCACGACCCGCCCGTGGCGGTCCACGATGACGTCCAGATTTTGCGGGTGCACCTCCGCGTGGAGGAACGAGCGGGTGAGCGAGCGGAGGAGCAGGTCGGCGACCGCTGGCGCCAGCTCCTTGCGGAACCACCGCGCCTGCGAGCCATGGCGGGCGAAGATGGCCTGGCCGAGCTCCGTGGTGGCGAACTCGGGGTCGGAGAGGACGTGCTCGGGGAGCACCACGTCCCCCTTGCGATAGCCCCGCTTCGCGACGGGTACCCGACGCGCGAGCATCACGATGGGGTCCTGCCCGTCGCCGAGCGTGAGGACGAGGCCGGCCGGCTCGTTGACGAAGGCGCCGTAGCGTCGGGTCTGCTTCGCCGCGGCGACGGCGCGCTGCACCTGTTCCGCGGTCAGGATCTTGGCTCCGTAGGCGTCGTTCGTGGTGGTGAGGACCCCCTTGCCGGAGAACTTGAGGATCTCCGGCCCGCGGCTCGTCTCCACGAGCAGCGTGCGGTACGAGCTGAGCATGGTGGCTGGCTCGAAGCCCGCGGGCGCGCCGAGGATCTTCTCGAGCCGCGCGCGATCTTCTTGATTCATGTAGTGCACCCGCACGCGGACCTTGCCTTCGGGGGTGACGAAGGGGTTGCGCCGGGGATCTCCGACGAGCTGCACCATCCCTTGGGCACGCGCGGGGTCCAGGTCCCAGTAGGGCACGGAGTCGGACAGGCGCGCGTTCGGCGCGAGTCCGGAACGGGCCGAGGACAAGGTGATCAGGCTCTGAAGCTCCTCCACGGGGCGTTCGCCGTTGAACCGTTGCTGGAGCTGGGCGTAGACGCGCCCGTACTCGAGCAGAGCGCTCAGCCGCCAGGCCCTCGACCGCGCGGCTCCCTGGCCGGCCGGGGGCGCAGTGCCGGTGGCCCTGGGTGCCGCCAGGGCTGCTGGGGACAATAGCCCCCATCCGAGCAGCGCAAGGCTCAGGGCTGCGAAGCGAAATCGTGGAAATCGCTTGAACATTTCCCGTCTACGGTGGACGACCGTTCGTCCGGCCGGACAGGATCTGAGCAAGGCCCGTGCCCGGAGACGGACCTGCGGTGGTCTCCCGAGGCGTGCGCTAACGGAAGTCGCTGATCGCCCACGGCACCGCCGCGGTGGGCGCCCGCAGGGGCAGCTTCGTTCCCTCGATCCCCAGGCCGTCGAAGAGGCGATAGTCCGCCTCGACGCGGGCGAGGAAAGGCGCGAGCTTGCCGTCGCGGGCCAGGTACCGCCGCAGCTCGTCGCGCGTGCCGCCCATCCAGGCCAGCATCGGGAGCGCCTTGCCGTCCCAGGTCAGGCACGGCGCGATCTTTTCGCCGGTGACGCTGCAGCTCTCGCCCATGCCGAGGGGTCCGAACATGCGGGGCGCGTCGAGCATCGTCTTCAGCCAGGTGGCGAAGAGCGGCTTGCCGCCCGGCTCGAGGGCCAGCGGGAAGGCCGCGTACGGCGCGACGATGCTCCGCGTGCGCGAGCGTTCCAGCGTCCCTCGCGGCGCGAAGAAACCGGCGAGGCCGACGTACTCGGGAGACTCGGTGGGCGCGATCGGCTTGTGCGTCGAGGCGAAGAGACCCGGGATGCCGTGCTCCGCCGAGTAGGCCGTGCGGACGCGCTGGGCGTTGGAGAAGAGCAGGCGGTCGAGCGGCAGCGCGTTGAAGGGCAGGACGAGCTCGCCCCACTCCTCGTGGCTCGAGCCGACCCAGGACTTGGCGATGGTGATCTTCTGCCCCGAGGCGGTGGTGTAGCTGCCCGGTTTGCGCCGCGGCGTGGCCCAGATCGCGTCTCTTCCGGCGGGATGCTTGCTCCAGTCGCCGAAGAGGTCGGCGAAGTGGCAGAGCAGCAGCCCCTCGTAGGAATCGTCGAGGTAGTACGGGTTGCGCGCGTTGGTCGCGTAGGCGTTTTTCGAGGGGGGGCGCCGGTTGCCGCGCACCATGGTGGACTCGGCGCGGAGCTGCTTCGACGCCGGATCGTAGAAGATGTCGACGACGTTGCGGGAGAGCACTCCGAGGTAGGCTCGGTAGCGGCGGGCGAGGTCCCGGTGCCCGAGCTCCTGCAGCGCGTTGGCGGCGTAGTAGAGCGACCAGGCGAGCTGGCCGTTGTCGAGGCCGGGCACGCGCGTCTCCCAGCCATCTCCCTCGCGCACGGACGGGATCGGCACCAGCCGCCCGTCGCGCAGGGTGTACCAGGGCAGAAAGCCGCCGAAGCCCGGGTACTCGCGGTTGAAGCGCTCGTAGGTCGCGATCTTTGTCGTCAGCACTTCCAGAGCGCGCGAGCTGGCCCGGCCCGGGTAGCGCGGATCGGGGGAGAGCATCAGCTCTGCGGTGCGATCTCCGCGCAGCGCCTTCACGAGCAGCGCTACGTGCACGCTCTCCTTGGACGACGCGCTGAAGTTGCGCACCGCGACGGGCCTGCCCGTGTGGAAGTCGATGTCCACGCCGTCCACGGTCACGCCGGTCCGGCCGTCGTAGCCGACCCCCGGCTGGTAGAAGCGGTTCTCGCGCACCGCCACCCGGTCGATGAAGCGGCGGGCTTCCTGGGCCGTCAGTTGTGGCGGGGCGAGGCGGAGTGACGACTCGAGCGCTGGGCCCGGTTTCGGCGCCCGTTCGGCGGACGCAAGACACACGAGCAGCATCGGCAGGACGCAGCCTGCCAGCCAGCGACGCCAGGTCAGCATGGTTACCTCGGGTTGTTTTTCGGGCTCAAGGCATGGAGCCGCGCGGAGTTGAGCAAGAGAGGTGCCAGGGCGGCCGTTCACCGAAAACCGGACAAGGTGTGGCTACTATGGCCACTTGCCAGCCCCCGCGCGGGTCGTGCGCCGGGGGTGGCTCCCGATAATGAAAGGTGGTGCTCGGGAATCGGGGCCACTTCCCGCGGCCCCCGCTACACCCCGCTCCGGGCTATCCTCCGGCCGATGCCACGTCATGTGCTGGTCCTGGCTGCGCTCGCGGCGCTTCCGCCCGCGATGCTGCCGCGCCCCGCGCAGGCCCGCGAGGCGATCACCGTCTGGGCCATCGGGGAGGAGGGGAAGAAGATCCGCGTCATGGCGGACCTCTTCGAGCGCGCACATCCCGAGATCGAGGTGCGCACGCAGGCCATCCCGTGGGACGCCGCGGAGGCCAAGCTGCTGACCGCCGTGGTGGGGGAGATGACGCCCGACGTGGTGCAGCTCGGCACGACCTACGTGCCGAAGTTCGCGGCGATGGAGGCCTTGCTGCCGCTCGACGGGCGCCTCGATCGCTCGACCGCCATCGGGCGGAAGGACTTCTTCCCCGGGCCGCTCCAGACCGGGACCTATCGCGGCCGGCTCTACGGCGTGCCCTGGTACATCGACACCTGGGTCCTCTACTACCGCAGCGACTTGTTGCGCGAAGCGCACCTGCCCGGCCCACCTCGCACGTGGGAGGAGCTCCGCGTCGCGGGCCTCCGCTTGCGCGGTCCGGAGCGCTACGCCATCGCCCTCTCCCCTTCCGACGGCGCGACTTTCGCGGTCTTCGCCGCTCAGGCCGGCGCGCCGATCCTCGTGGACGGGCGCCCGAGCGTGCGCGACCCCCGCTTCCTCGAGGCCCTGCGCTACTACGTCTCGCTCTTCGACGACCGGCTCGCGCCCCGCGGCGAGGCCAGGGACGTGAACCTCTTTCAGGCCTTCGAGCGCGGGCTCTTTCCGATGATGATCGGTGGCCCGTGGATGCTCACGCTCATCGACAAGGAGTGCCCCAAGCTGCGTGGTCGCTGGTCCGTCGCGCCTCTGCCCCGCGGGCGCCGCGCGTCGTCGTTCGTGGGGGGGAGCGTGCTCTCGATCTTCAGGCGTTCCCGCCGCCCCGAGCTCGCCTGGCGCTTCATCGAGTACCTGAGCCGCCCCGAGAATCAGCTCCGCTGGTACGAGCTCTCGACGACCTTGCCGTCGACGCGCACCGCCTGGGCCAGCGAGCGGCTCCGCGGAGACCCCAAGGTCGCGGTCTTCGGCGAGCAGCTACGCACCGCCGAGGCCCCCCCTGCGATCCCCGAATGGGAGGAGCTACGCGACAAGCTCGGTCGCGACTACCTGGAGAAGTTCGTCTACCACGCCAAGGACCCCGCGCGCTCCCTGGACAGCCTCGACGCCGAGCTGCGCGCGATCCTCGCCAAGCGCGACCCCGCGCGGTCCCAGAGCTCGGCGCTGAAGCTCGTCGTGCTCGGCCTGGTGGCGCTCCTGCTCCTCGGCGGGGCCGGCGTGCTCCTGGCGCGTCGTTCGCGCCGCCAGCCCGACGGTGGCGGCCTCGACGTGCGCGACGTACGGAGCGCGCGCCGCGTCCCGTACCTCTTTCTCTTCCCGGCGCTGGCGGTCCTCTCGGTCTTCCTGTTCCTGCCCATCGTCGCGTCGTTTCTGATCAGCCTGACCGACTGGAACATCTACGCGCTCTCCGACTGGAAACGCCTCACGGTGACCGGCCTGGCCAACTACCGCACGCTCCTCTGGGAGCTGCACCCGAGCGAGCTCGCCGCCGTCGGGTCGTGGTGGGGCTACCTGGCCTTCTGGAACTACCTCGGCGACCCGGTCTTCTGGCGCGCGCTCTTCAACACCTTCGTCTTCGTCCTCCTCGGCGTCCCGCTGTCGATCGTCACCTCGCTGCTCGCGGCGACGGCCCTCAACCAGGCATTCCTGCGCGGCAAGAGCCTGTTCCGCGTGGGCTACTTCCTGCCGGTGGTGACGACCATGGTCGCGGTGGCCGTGGTCTGGCGCTGGCTCTACAACCCGCGGCTGGGCCTCATCAACCAGCTCCTGGAGGCGCTCGGCCTCCCCGGACAGGAGTGGCTCGGTAACCCGCGCCTCGCCCTTCCGGCGCTCATCCTGATGGCCGTGTGGAAGAACTTTGGCTACAACATGATCATCTTCGTCGCCGGCCTGCAGGCCATCCCCGAGCGGTACTACGAGGCGGCCAAGATCGACGGGGCCGGCACGCTCCAGCGCTTCCGGCACGTCACGCTCCCGCTGCTCTCCCCGACCCTGACCTTCGTGTCGATCATGACCGTCATCGGCTATTTCCAGTTCTTCGCCGAGCCGTACGTGATGACCGGCGGCGGTCCCCTCAACAGCACGATGTCCATCGTGCTCTACATGTACAACCACGGCTTCAAGTTCTTCAACCTGGGCTACGCCTCGGCGATCGCCTTCATCCTCTTCGCCTTCATCGGCCTCTTCACCCTCGGTCAGCGGCGGCTCTCGCGCCGGACCGGTGCGGCCTAGGAGCCGACGATGGACCAGCCGCGCGACGTGGACCGCCCGGGGCCGCTCAAGCAGTCGCTGCTCTACGTCATCCTCATCGGGGGGCTCGTCCTGACGCTCGTCCCCTTCCTGTGGATGCTCTCGACCTCGCTCAAGCGGAGCGAGGGGATCAGCGCCGTGCCTCCGCAGTGGATCCCGCAGCCGGTCACCCTGGAGCACTACCGGCGCCTCTTCGCGGAGGTCGCCTTCCTGCGGCACTTCGGCAACAGCCTGGTGGTCGCCCTCGGCGCGACGCTGCTCAGCCTGCTCGTGAACGCCCTCGCGGGCTACGCCTTCGCCAAGTACCGCTTCCCCGGCCGCGAGCGCCTCTTCGCGCTGCTCCTGCTGACGATGATGGTGCCCGGCCAGGTGACGATGATGCCGGTCTTCATGCTGCTCAAGGAGCTCGGCCTGCTCAACGCCTACAGCGGGCTCATCCTCCCCGCCTCGGCCTCGGTCTTCGCCATCTTCCTCATCAAGCAGTTCATGGAGACGCTGCCCGACGAGCTCCTCGAGGCGGCGCGCATCGACGGCTGCTCCGAATGGGCCATCTTCTGGCGCATCGTCCTGCCCCTGAGCAAGCCGGTGCTGGCCACGGTGGGGCTCTTCACCTTCATGGGCGCCTGGAACGAGTTCCTCTGGGCGCTGATCGTGATGCTCGACGAAGCCAAGTACACGCTCCCCGTGGCGCTCGCCAACCTGAACGGGCAGCACAACACCGACTGGGGCCTGCTGATGGCTGGCTCGGTCGTCGTGATCCTGCCGGTGGTGATCGTCTTTCTGCTGCTGCAGAGGTTCTACGTGCGCGGCATCACCCTGAGCGGGCTGAAAGGATAGCGATCCGATGCAGAAACGCAGCCGACCACTTCAACCCGGGAGTTCCCCGATGCCGACGCCAAGCGTGTCTCCGCCCCCCGCGTTCCTCTACTCCGGAGAGCTCCACTACTTTCGCGTGGCGCGCGAGGCGTGGCCCCTGCACCTCGATCGCGCGCTCGAGGCCGGGCTGAACACCGTCTCGAGCTACATCCCGTGGCGCTGGCACGAGCCGACGGAGGGGGAGCTCGACTTCACCGGTCGGACGCACCCGGGGCGCGACCTGCTCGGCTTTCTGGATCGGGTGGCCGAGCGCGGCCTCTTCTTCTCGGCGCGCGTCGGACCGGTCTCGAACGGCGAGATGATCTTCGAGGGGCTCCCCGACTGGCTCGTGCAGCACTACCCGGAGACCATGCTCCAGCTCCCGCCGGGAGAGGCGATCCACCACGTCGGCGCACCGTCCTACCTCAACCCGACCTTTCAGGAGCTGGTCGGGCGCTGGTACGACGCGCTGCTGCCGCTGCTGGCGCCGCGCCAGGTGACGCGAGGCGGCTGCGTCTCGCTGGTGCAGCTCTGCAACGAGATCGCGATGGTCAACTGGGTCGGCCGGGCCGTGGACCACTCCCCGGCGGTGACCCGACGCTACCGGAGCTTCCTCGCCGCGGCCTACCCCTCGGTCGAGGAGCTGAACCGGGTCTACGGTACGAGCTACGCCAGCTTCGACAACGTGGAGCAGCCGCCCCTGACCTACGACGGCTGCCTGCCGAGGTACCTCGACCGCGCGCTCTTCTTTCGCGACTACTACGCCGAGTACTACCGCACGCTCCACGACGCCGCGCGAAAGCGCGAGATCGACGTGCCGGTGATCGCCAACATCCCTCACTTCTACGACTTCGACGTGCGCGGCCGCGGCATCTTCTCGCCGCTCACGACCTCGCTCTTCCGTGACTTCCGCCGGAAGACGAGCGGGGTGATCTTCGGCGGCGCGTACCAGCCGCGGCGCATCGACTGGGACAACTTCCACGACCTGTTCTTGACCTCGGGGATGGTGCGGATGATCGCCGACCCCGACGCGCCGACCATCTGCGCCGAGCTGCAGACCGGCGTGATGTACGACCGGCCGCGCCTCTACCCCTCCGACGTGGAGCTGAACGTCCTGAGCAGCCTCGCCTCGGGCCTCGACGGGGTGAACGCCTACATGTTCTCCGGTGGGGTCAACGAGGAGCACGTCGGACAGTTCGGGACCTACCACGAGTGGCAGGCGCCGGTGCGGCCCGACGGCTCGGTGCGGCGCCACTTCGCGACGCTCGCGCGCCACGGCGCGTGGGTCGGACGGTTCGGGGCCACGCTGGCCACCACCCGTCCGGCCTCGGCCGTACAGCTGGGCTTCTACGCCCCGTACTGGATGACCGAGTTCATGGCCGGCCCGTTCGTCGCGGAGCTCGAGGCCAAGCGCAAGGAGGGCTTCTTCGACGGCCTGGCGCGGCTCCTCTGCACGCTGAATTACGCACCACGCTGCGTCGACCTGGAGCGGGACAAACTGGACGTCAGCCAGCCGCTCTTCCTGTTCACCACCGGCTTCATGGACGCGGCCGCGCAGGAGCGGCTCGCCTCCTTCGTGCGCGATGGCGGCCGGCTCTATTTCGGCCCCGAGCTGCCCCGGGTCGACCTGCGGGGCGAGCAGTGCCCCGTGCTGGCCCAGGCTGTCGGGCTCAGTCGCGCGATGGTCCACGGTCGGTCGGAGCTCGGGTACCGCACGGGTTCCTGGGTGCGCGCAGAACGCGCCACGCTCTTCGACGCGCCGAAGGGGGCCCGCGTCTTTCTACGTGACCGGCAAGGCCGCGCTGCCGCCGCCCGCTGGCGCTGTGGAGCGGGCCAGGTGCTCTTCTGCGGCCACCCGCTCAGCGACCGTTTCCAGCCCTTCGCAGAGCTGTTCGACGGGATGGCGGCGGCGCTCGGCGCGTCGCGTCCGGTCGCCCTGAGCTGCGACGAGCTGATCGGCGCCCTGCGCGTCGGAAAGCGGGGGGCCTTCCTCTTCTTGATCAACTATCACGAGTATGCGCTCGAGAGCGAGGTGATCGTGGCCGGCGGCCGGCTCCCCGGGCGCATCGCCGTGCCGCCACGCAGCGGGCTGGTCCTGCCGCTCGGGCTCTCCGTCAGTCGAGGGCTCACGATCGACTTCTGCACCCTGGCGCTCCACGACCTCGAGGAGACCGACGACGAGGTGGTGCTGCGGCTGGGCCGCGAGGCGGGAGACAAGGGGGCGGTGCGGCTCCGCGGAGCGCTGAGCGAGCTCGTGCTCGAGGGGGGCAAGCTCCGCGTGGAGCGCGGGCGCGAGATGCACACCGTGCGCTGCGCCCTCCAGACGGACGAGGCGACGCTGCGCGTGAGGTTGCGGGGAGGGAGCGCGCGCGATGGCTGAGGTGCAGCTCGAACGGCTGGAGAAGACCTACCCCAGCGGCTTTCAGGCGGTGAAGGGGATCGACCTCACGATCCGGGACAAGGAGTTCATGGTCCTCGTCGGCCCGTCGGGTTGCGGCAAGTCGACGACGCTGCGCATGATCGCCGGGCTCGAGTCGGTGAGCCGCGGAGAGCTGCGCATCGACGGGCGGCGGGTCAACGACGTCGCCCCGAAGGATCGCGACATCGCGAGGGTCTTTCAGGCCTACGCGCTCTATCCGCACATGACGGTGGCCGAGAACATGGGCTTCGCGCTGAAGCTCAAGAAGACCCCGCGCGAAGAGATCCGCCGCAAGGTCGAGGAGGCGGCGGAGATCCTCGAGATCACGCACCTGCTCGACCAGCGTCCGGCGCACCTCTCGGGGGGGCAGATGCAGCGCGTGGCGGTGGGGCGCGCGATCGTGCGCCAGCCCAAGGTCTTCCTGCTCGACGAGCCGCTCTCCAACCTGGACGCCAAGCTGCGCGTGCAGATGCGGGCCGAGCTGGCGAAGCTCCACCGGCGGCTGCGGGTGACGATGATCTACGTGACCCACGATCAGGTCGAGGCCATGACGATGGGCGACCGGATCACCGTGCTTCGCGGCGGCGTGATCCAGCAGGTGGATACGCCGCGCAGCCTCTACGACCGGCCGGCGAACGTCTTCGTGGCCGGCTTCATCGGGTCGCCGCCAATGAACTTCCTGCCCGCTAGCGTGGAGGAGCGCGAGGGGGCGGCGTGGGTCAGCGGCGAGGGCTTCGACCTGCGACTGCCCGAAAGGATGCGCGAGGGGCTGGCCCAGCGCGAGCGCCGGCAGGTGCTATTCGGCATCCGGCCCGAGGGGATCCAGCGGCTGGCCCCCGACGCGCGGCCGACCCCCGGGACGACGGTCCGCGCGCGGGTCGAGGGGGTCGAGCCGATCGGCGGCGAAGCCTACCTGCACCTGACGCTCGGCCCCGCGGCGTTCACCGCGCGGATCGAGGACTACGATGACCTCGAGGTCGGGCAGTCGGTCGAGCTCGGCCTCAACCTGCAGCGGGCCCGGCTCTTCGACGCGAGCAGCGAGCAGGCGGTGGCGTGAAGCGGGTCGGCCGAGCCGGGCGGCGGGGGTGGATCGGGGCGACGGGGAGGGGGGGCTGGCGACGGGAGGTGGGGCGAGTGCGCGGGCGGTCGTGGGCGCACACGGGCAGCGGGGGTGGATCGGGGCGACGGGCGGCACTTCTTGCGCGCGTGTTTCGTCGGGGCGCGGACATGCAAGCCTGTCGCGAGGTTCGAGATTCTTGGGTGGCTGTTGTGTTTTTGTGTTCGTGCAAGGACATCGCTTGACGTCAGACCCGCGTTCTGATAGTATTGGCCCTATTCATGTTGGCGCGCAAACGCAAATCCTCCTCGGGCGATGACCGATTCTCGGGCGCGCGTGTTCCGGCGGGTTATGCGACCCAGCTTCCGTTGCCTATGCCGGAGGCGAGGGGGTGGGGTGGGAAGCGCGAGGGTGCGGGGCGTAAGAAGCAGCCGGGGAGCGGACTGCCGCATCGGGCGCGACCGCTCCTCGCCAGCCGGTTTCCTGTGCACGTCACGATGAAGGTCGTGGAGGGGCTACCGAACCTGCGGAGCAAGAAGCGGCTACGCGCGATCGAGACGGCGTTCGTGGAGTCGGCGGGGCGCTTCGGGATGAACCTCGCGCACTACTCGATCCAGAAGAACCACCTGCACCTCGTGACGGAGGCCAAGGACCGGGGCGTGCTCATGAAGGGCCTGCGGGCGCTGTCGATTCGTTTCGCGCACGCGCTGAACCGCACGGTGGGCCGCAAGGGGCGAGTCTTCCGGGACCGCTACCACCAGCACATCCTGAAGACGCCGAGCGAGGTGAAGGCCGCGTTGGCGTACGTCCTTCAGAATTCGCGAAAACACCGCGTGGCGCGAGGTAAGTGGGTCCCCAAGCGCGACCTGGACGCGTGCAGCTCGGCGCGCTACTTCACCGGGTGGAAGGATCTCACGCCGGTGCCCCCCGACGGAGACCCGCCGGTGCTCGAACCGCGGACCTGGCTGCTCAGGACCGGCTGGAAGCTGCGGGGCTTGATTCCTACGAGCACGGTACCGGGATCGTAGGACGAAAGCCGGGTCGGGCTTCGACGTTCACGCCCCAACGCACGTCACGCACGAATCGACTTCCCCCAACGCAACGACGCCCACGACCGCCCGCGTGCGCCCACGACCGCCCGCCCTCTCGCCCACCCCCCGTCGACAGCCCCGCTCCCCGACGCCTCGACGCTTACGGCTCGTACCCGAGGTTCGGGCCGAGCCAGCGCTCGACCTGCGCGACGGGCAGGCCCTTGCGTGCGGCGTAGGCCTGGACCTGGTCGCGGCCGATGGGACCGACGGCGAAGTAGCGGGCCGTGGGATGGGCGAAGTAGAGCCCGCAGACGGAGGCCGCGGGGTGCATGGCGTAGCTCTCGGTGAGGGTGATCCCCGTGGCCTCCTCGGCGCCGAGGAGCTCGAAGAGGGTGCGCTTCTCGGTGTGGTCCGGGCAGGCCGGGTAGCCGGGGGCGGGGCGGATGCCGCGGTAGCGCTCCTTGACCAGGTCTGCGGGGGCAAGCTGCTCGCTCTGCCCGTAGCCCCACTCGCGGCGCGCCTGCTCGTGGAGCTTCTCGGCGAAGGCCTCGGCGAGGCGGTCCGCCAGCGCCTTGGTCAGGATCGCCTGGTAGTCGTCGTGGTCCCTCTCGAAGCGCCCGACGAGCTCCTCCTGCCCGAGGCCGGTCGTCACGGCGAAGGCGCCCAGGTGATCGCGGAGCCCCGTCTCCTTGGGCGCCACGAAGTCGGCGAGCGCGAGGCACGGCCTCCCTTCGGCGGAGCGCTGCTGCCGCAGCGTGTGCAGGCGGGCCAGAACCTGCGCGCGAGAGGCGTCGGGGTAGAGCTCGAGGTCGTCGCCGACGGCGGCCGCGGGAAAGAAGCCGTACACGCCGCGGGCGGTGAGCCAGCGCCCGTCGACGATCTTCTGCAGCAGGGTCTGCGCGTGCTGGTAGAGCTCGCGCGCCGCTGGGCCGACCTGGAGGTCGTCGAGCAGCGCCGGAAAGACCCCGCGCAGCTCCCAGGCGTGGAAGAAGGGGGTCCAGTCGATGTACGGCACGAGCTCGCCCAGCGGCTGGTCGCGGATCGCCCGCACGCCCAGGAAGCTCGGCGCAGGAAGGTCGTCCGCGCTCCACGCGATGGGCTCGCGCCGCGCCACCGCGTCGGCGAAGGGGACGAGCTCCTTCTGGCCCCGGCCCTCGTGCTCGGTGCGAATGCGCGCCTGGTCGGCCCGCGTCTCGTCGACGAAGCGCTCGCAGAGGTCCGCGTTCAGCAGCGCGCCGAGCACCCCCACGGCCCGTGAGGCGTCGGCCACGTGCACGGTGGGGCCTCGGTACTTCGGTGCGACCCTGACGGCGGTGTGTTTCTTGCTGGTGGTAGCGCCGCCGATGAGCAGCGGCAGGCGCAGCCCGCGCCGCTCCATCTCGTGGGCCACGTGCACCATCTCGTCGAGCGAGGGGGTGATGAGCCCCGAGAGCCCGATCACCTGGGCCCCCTCGCGCTCGGCCGTCTCGAGGATCTTGTCGGCCGAGACCATCACGCCGAGGTCCAGGATCTCGTAGCTGTTGCAGCCGAGCACCACGCCCACGATGTTCTTGCCGATGTCGTGGACGTCGCCCTTGACCGTCGCCAGCACGATCTTGCCGGCGGAGCGCTGGGGCTGACCCTGCCGCTCGGCGTCGAGGAGGGGGAGCAGGTGCGCCACGGCCTTCTTCATCGCGCGGGCGCTCTTGACCACCTGGGGGAGGAACATCTTGCCCGCGCCGAAGAGGTCCCCGACCACGTTCATGCCGTCCATCAGCGGCCCTTCGATGATCGCGATCGGCCGTTCGAGCTCGCGCAGCGCCTCGTCGAGGTCCTGGGGCAGGAAGTCCACCACCCCGTGGATCAGCGCGTGCGCCAGCCGCTGCCGCACGCTGCCGCCGCGCCAGGCCTCGTCCTGGACCTTCTCCTTCTCCTTGGCTCCGACGGTGGCGGCGAACTGGATCAGCCGCTCGGTGGCGTCGGGGCGGCGGTTGAGGAGCACGTCCTCCACCTGCTCGAGGAGCGCGGCCGGGATCTCCTCGTACACGGCGAGCTGACCCGCGTTCACGATCGCCAGGTCCAGGCCCGCGCGAATGGCGTGGTAGAGAAACGCCGCGTGCATCGCCTCGCGCACCGTCAGGTTGCTGCGAAAGGCGAACGAGATGTTGCTCACGCCGCCCGACACCTTCACGCCGGGGAGCGCCTGCTTGATCTGGCGCGTCGCCTCGAGGAAGGCCACCGCGTAGTCGTCGTGCTCCTCCATCCCGGTGCCGACGGTCAGGATGTTGGGGTCGAAGATGATGTCCTCGTCGCGAAAGCCCACCTCCTCGGTCAGGATGCGGTGGGCGCGCCGCGCGATGCGTAGCTTGTGCTCGACGGTGACGGCCTGACCTTCCTCGTCGAAGGCCATCACCACCACCGCCGCGCCGTAGCGATGTACGAGGCGCGCGTGGGCGCGGAAGGTCTCTTCCCCCTCCTTGAGGCTGATCGAGTTCACCACCCCCTTGCCCTGCAGGCACTGGAGCCCCGCCTCGAGGACCTCGAACTTGGAGCTGTCGATCATGATCGGCAGCCGCGCCACCTCGGGCTCCGAGCCCACGAGGTTGAGGAAGGTCCGCATGGCGGCCACGGAGTCGAGCATCCCCTCGTCCATGTTCACGTCGAGGACGTTCGCGCCGCCGGCCACCTGGTCGCGCGCGATGGCCAGCGCGCCTTCGAAGTCGCCGGCCAGTACGAGCTTGGCGAACTTGCGCGAGCCGGCCACGTTGGTCCGCTCGCCGACCATCACGAGGTTCGAGTCGGGGCGCACGACGAGGGGCTCGAGCCCCGAGAGCTCGGTGAAGCGGCGCGGGGGGGGCGGGAGCCGGGGCGGCAGGCCCGCGACCGCGTCGGCGATGGCGCGGATATGCTCGGGGGTGGTGCCGCAGCAGCCGCCGGCCAGGTTGAGCCACCCTTCCCGGGCGTACTCGCGCAGCACCGCCGCCATCTCCGCCGGGGACTCGTCGTAGCCTCCGAGCTCGTTCGGCAGGCCGGCGTTCGGGTAGCAGGCGAGGTAGATCGGGGCCAGCGCCGAGAGCTCCTCCACGTGCGCCCGCATCTGCGACGCGCCGAGGGCGCAGTTGAGCCCCACGGCGAAGAGCGGCGCATGGCGGATCGAGATCCAGCAGGCCTCGAGCGTCTGCCCCGAGAGGACGCGCCCGCTCGCGTCGGTGATGGTCAGCGACGCGAGCACGGGGACGCGGCGCCCTCCCTCGTCGAAGAAGCGCTGGATAGCGAAGAGGGCGGCCTTCAGGTTCAGCGTGTCGAAGGTCGTCTCGGGCAGGAGCAGGTCCACGCCGCCGTCGATGAGGCCGCGCACCTGTTCGTGGTAGGCGCGTACGAGCTGGTCGAAGGTCACGGAGCGCGCGGCCGGGTCGTTCACGTCGGGGGAGAGCGAGGCGGAACGGGTGGTGGGTCCGAGCGAGCCGGCCACGAACCGCGGCCTCTCCGGGGTGGCCTTCGAGACGGTCGCGGCGGCCCGGCGCGCGAGCTCCGCTGCCGCGCGGTTGATCGGATAGGCCTGCGCCTCGAGCCCGTAGTCGGCGAGCGAGATGGCCTGCGCGTTGAACGTGTTGGTCTCGACGATGTCCGCTCCCGCCTCGAGGAACTGGCGGTGGATCTTCTCGATCACCTCGGGCTGCGTGAGGCAGAGCAGGTCGTTGCAGCCCTTCAGGTCGCGGGGGTGATCGGCGAAGGCAGGTCCGCGATACGCGCTCTCGTCCAGGCCGCAGCGCTGGATCATGGTCCCCATGGCCCCGTCCAGTACGACGATGCGGTGCCGGAGGAGCGTCTCGAGGGTCCGGTGTGCGTTCATGGCTTGGCTGGCGCTCCCTTCGCGGCGCTTTCGCTCGACGGGCTGCAGCTCGAGCAGCAGCCTGCCCCTCCCCGCGCGTGATCGTGCTCGTGATGGTGGTCGTGATGGTGGTCGTGATCGTGATCGTGGTCGTGATCGTGGTCGTGATCGTCCCCATGATCGTGGTCCTGCGCCGACGCCATGACCTGGCCCACGAAGCGTCGGGGACCCTGCCGGAGGAGCGAGAGGATCACGAGCAGGGCGAGCAACCCCAGGGCCACCTCTCCCACGTGCGTTCGGTGTTCCGCACCGCCGTGAGCGATGGGCGCGAGGTCGAGGCGCGGCAGGACCGCGTTCACGAGGTAGCCGAGGCCCACCGCGGCGCTCGCCACAGAGAGGCCGAAGAGCGCCGCGATGCGCTTGCCGTGGAGCGCGGAGAGCACGCCGAAGGTGGTGGCGTTGGTGGCGGGGCCCGTCAGGAGAAAGGCCAGCGCGGCCCCCGGCGAGACCCCCTTGGCGAGGAGCATGGCCACGAGCGGGGTGGCCCCCGAGGCGCAGACGTAGGCCGGTAGCCCGAGCCCGGCCAGGAGCAGCACGTCGATACCCTTCGGGAGCGCGGCGATCCAGGAGGGGTCGAGGAGCTCGGCACCGATCGCGGCGATGGCCAGGCCGAGGAGGATCCACGGGGCGGTGCTGTCCACCATCTCCCCCAGGCCGACGCGCAGACCCGCGGCGAGGCGCGCCCCGGCGGGACCCGCGGGCGGCTCCTCGGGGACGGGGACGGAAGGCACCGCAGCCGAGGAGCGGGCGGTGAGCCACCCCAGGAGCACCCCTACGAGGAGCGCGACGAGGGCCGCGCCGACGAGCCGCGCGAGCGCCATGTTCGCCCCGAGGAGCGGGAAGGAGAGCAGGAAGGCGTCCACGCCGAGTTCGGGGGTCGCCACGAGGAAGGCCATCCCCGCGGCGGGGGGGATGCCGCGCAGGACCAGGCCGCGATAGACCGGGATGACGCCGCACGAGCAGAGGGGCAGGGGGAGACCGAAGGCCATGCCGCGCAGGGCCTGCGAGAGCAGGTTGCCGCGCCCCACCCAGGCCGTCGCGGCGCGCGGCAGAAAGGCGTGAATCAGTCCTGCGGCGAGGTAGGCGATGACCAGGGCCGGGGCGCTCTCGACGGCGAGCGAGACGAAGGCGGTGCGGGTGCCGCGCAGGTCGATCGGCAGGTGATGGCCGCCGTCGGCCGTGAAGAGCAGGTAGAGGAGGGGCAGGGCGGCGAGGGCGCCCAGGCCCGCGTGGAGGCGCCAGGTCCTTGCCGTGGGGCGGTCCACCTCGGGGTCGGGGCGGTGGACGACCACGTGCAGGAGCGACCCGGCCACGAGCGCCTGCACGATCCCGAGCTGCGGGCTCGAGGCGGCGCCGGTGAGCGCTCCGCTGGCGAAGTAGCCGAGCAGCGTGGCCAGCGCCGTGGTGACGAGGCCGAGGATCGCGATCCGTCGACCGTAGCTCGGCAGGAGGAGCCACCAGATCGCCAGGCCGTCGGGCAGTCGGTGCAGCACGACCGCCATGGCCAGCATGCGCGCGGACGCGCCCCCTTCGGGTCCCTGCGCGAGAGCGACTCCGTCGAAGAAGGCGTGCAGGGCGATCCCCCCGAGACCGAGGAAGAGGGCCGCGGCGTGCGCCTTTCCGGCCGAGCGATGCAGGAGCTTTTCGAGAAAGCCGGGGGCCGTGACGCCGACGGCGCCTGCCGCCAGCGCCCACCACCCCGCCGTCGCCACGCTGTGGGGCAGGACCAGCAGCATCACGATGCCGAGGATGGCCACGAGCACGAAGCCGTCCAGCGCCGCGAGCGCGGGGCGCGTGGTACGCGCGAGCCGGTACAGGACGGGCGCGGCGGCGAGGACGAGGAGGCTGAGGGCGAGGAGCAGCATCGTGTGGGTCCGCTCGAAGGATAGCCACGGTGCGGCGGACCCGCAACGCGAGACGGGCGATGAAGACAGAAATCTCGGGATCTTGTCGCGTGCGCGGGGAAGGCCGCGCTACCGTCGCAGAGAGGGCGCGCGGGCTCTTCGCCGGCGTGCCGAACGCGCGAGCCCGAGCGCGGCCAGCGCCAGGAGCAGGTAGCCCGTGGATGGGACCGGGGGGCTCGCCGTCTGGCAGGAGCAGCCCTCGGCTTTGCCGCCGCCGTCGCCGGCACCGACGCTGGCGCCGTCGCCCGCGGGCGTCGCACCGTCGGTGAGGGGGCCGCTTCCGTCCCGCTGCGGAGGGATCCCGCCGTCGCCGGCGATGGGCGCTCCGTCGCCGATCGGTCCGCCGGCCTCGCGCGCCGGGCCCCCACCGTCCCGCTGCGGAGGCACGCCCCCGTCGGCCGCCACCGGCCCGCTGCCCTTCACGATGGTGAAGTTGTCCGTGAGCTGTCCGTCGTGGCGCACGTTCACGAGGGTGAGCGTGTTTCCGTTCACGTCCACCACGCACGAGCCATTCTGGACCTCGGTGAAGTACATGAGCGGGTGCTTCCCCTTGCTGCTCACCCCGGTTCCCCCGTGCCCGGCCACCACGTAGACGGCTCCCTTTCCGGCGGTGGCGGGCTTGCGATAGGCGCCCGTCCCCTTCAGCTTGCCGTCCCCCTTGTCCACGATCAGGCTCGCGTCGTAGCGCGAGGGGGTGGCGTACGCTCCGCTCAGCAGCCACGAGCGTTCGTAGACGTGCGAGTGCCCGGCGAGCACCAGGTCCACTCCCCCCGCCTCGAGGATGGGGAGCGCGTTCTCGCGCATGTCCACGAGGTTCCCCTCGGTGTCCGAGTCGTGGGACCCCTTCGTATAGGGCGGGTGGTGGAAGAAGGCGACGATCCAGGGCTGCTTGGTGGAGGCCAGGTCGCTCTTGAGCCAGGTGAGCATCGGGTCGGCCACCTTGCGCGAGATGTCGTAGGAGTTCAGCACCACGAAGTGCACATTAGCGTGGTCGAAGGAGTAGTAGGCCTCTGTGCCGGAGGGGAGTCCCCCGGCCTCGGCGGCCTTCGGCAGCGCGTAGGCGTCGTAGTAGGGGCCGGTCTGGGTGTTGCTGTTGGCGTTGTGCCCCTCGTGATTCCCCATCGTGGGCCAGCAGACCGTGTTGCGCAGGATGTTCTGGTAGATGTCGAAGAAGTTGGTCTGGAACTCGGCGTCCTTGCCGTCGCTGTAGGCCATGTCTCCCATATGGAGATAAAGGTTCGGGCGGTCCGCTCCGACGTAGGTGAGCATGGTGTCCCGCACCTTCTTCTGCATCGAGCCCCCGGTCCCCGAGTCTCCCACCACCCAGAGGCGAAAGCGCGTGGCCGACCCCGTCGCGGGAGAGGTGTCGAAGAAGTGCTGCGCGTCCCCTCCCGCGAGCGCCGCGGTGGCGGTCCCGACGCGATAGTAGTAGCGCGTTCCCGGCTGGAGTCCGGTGAGGCGCACTTCGTGCTGCGTATGGGTCTTGTTGTCCGTCGCGCTGAGCGAGAGGCTGCCGACGGCTGTGCCGTACTCCACCTTCCCCGTCGTGGCCACGTCGGTCCGCCAGACGACGGTCATCGAGGTGGGGGCGCCGATCTGAAGGTACGGACCGCGGCGGACGCGCTGGGCCGAGGCGTTGGCGGAGACGAGACACGCGGCCGTCAGCACGCACACGAAGGTCCAGCGAGGAAACGGAAGGCGAAGGGGAGGACAGGGCACGAAGAAGCTCCGTCGTTGGGTGGAGCGATCAGTATACAAGACGCGGGCCAGGCGCGGGTGGCCTCTCGCTCCCGGGGCGCGCGCGGCGGGCCAGCTGGAGCGCCACGAGGAGATAGAGGACGCCATACTCGAGCACCTGCGCGAGGGCCGGCACCTCCCACACGCCGCCGGGACGTCCGTCGAGGAATACGAGATCCGAAAGCCCGACGAGCGCGGGAAGCAGGACCACCCAGACCCCGCCGTGGAGCGCCCCGAGCGCCAGCAGCGGCACGAGGTACCAGGGGTAGACCGTCGGTGCGAGCGCGAAGTAGGCCCCGAGCGCCAGCAAGAAGCGCGTCGAACGCGCCGCGGGGAGGAGGGCGCAGGCCACGCTCGCCAGGGCCGTCCCCGCGTAGAGCGCGGGCCGGAGCCAGGTGGCGGCCAGGGCGGGAGACGCGAGGGAGGCGAGCGCGAAGAGCGAGCCGTTGAAGCGCCACTCCTGCGCGTAGACGAGCAGCGACTCCACGAGGCGTCCTCCCGCCGACAGGAATGGGCAGAGGAGGAGCGTGGTGGCCAGGCCGACGGCGAGCGCCACGGCGAGGCTCTGCCGGCGAGAGCGGTCGGGGCCGAGGGCCAGGCTCGGCAGGCAGAGCAGGGTAACCGGCCGCACCAGCGCCGAGGCGGCGAGCGAAAGCCCCGCCGCGAAGGGGCGCCGCTCGGCGAGCAGCAGCGCGAGCAGGAGCCACGGCACGAGGAGGCCGTCGAGGTGTCCGGCCACGAAGAGCTGCACGATCGGCAAGGGGGACCACGCGTAGAGCAGCGCCCGCTCCGGCGGCGCTCCGGCGCGAGCCAGCAGGCGCCGCAGAAGGAGTACGGTAGCGAGCTCGTGGATGAAGAGCACGAGCTTCAAGCCGAAGAAGCTCGTCGGGGAGAGCCAGTAGGCCACGGCAAACCAGAGCTCCGCGAGGGGCGGGTACACGGTGCGCATCTCGGGGCGGAAGATGCCGGGGAAGAAGTGCGCCTCGCGTAGCGGCACCAGCGCGTCGGCCACGGGAGGATGGAGGTAGGGGTTTGTCCCCGAGGCCAGCACGCGACCATCGAAGAGATAGCGGAAGGCGTCGCTGCTCCCCTCGACGGCGGACCAGGGGAGGGCGAGGCGTAGCGCAGCGGCCCCGACCACCACCCAGAACGCAAGGGAGCGTGGGGTGAGCTCCGGGCGTGCCGCGACGCGAAGCGCCAGAGCGAGGGGGAGCGTCGTGGCCAGGGTGACGGCGAGGTTCCGCAGCGGCCCGAGGGGACCGAAGGTCTCGGTGAAATAGACGGCGAGCTGGGCCAGGAGAGAGAGGGAAAGCGCCGCGCCCAGAGCACCCGGCAGCGTGCTTCGGCCAAGGAGAGAGTCCGTCCGACGCGCGACAGGGGGCACGCCGGGCCGGGTCCTTGGCTTAGACTTCCGTGCCGTGGGTCGCGGGGCGGTGCGTGCCGACGTCCGCGATGGGCTCGATGAGCTGGGCCGGCAGGTGCATGTAGCGCGTGGTGCGCCGCTTGGCCTCGATGTCCCGGTAGACCCAGCTCGCCTGCTCCTCCGTGAGGCCTGCCGCCCGCGCCGCCTCGGCGGGTGCGACCTGGTGGCTGTAGGCGTAGAGCATCAGGTCCATCTTCGGATAGGGGAGGGCGAAGTAGAACTCGTCCTGCCCCTGCGGGAGGCTGTAGGTGTCCGTCGTGGGCGTGCTGCTGGTGACGGGTTCCGGCAGGCCGAGGTGGCGCGCCAGCTCGTAGACCTGGGTCTTGTAGAGGTGCGCGATGGGCTTCACGTCGGCGAGTCCGTCGCCCCCCTTCACGAAGAAGCCCTGGTCGTACTCCAGGCGGTTCGGGGTGCCCATCACACCGTAGTTGAGGCGGTCGGCGTGGTAGTACTCGAGCATCTTGCGCGTGCGCTGCTTGAAGTTCGTCGCGGCCACGATCTGCAGGTAGGCCTTGAGCGGCAGTCGCGCCTTCTTCACCGCGCCGTCGGGGGCCTGGATCACGACGCTGAAGTAGGTCAGGCGGTTTCCTTCCTCGAGCGGCGGGACCACGATCTTTTGCTTGTAGGTCTCATCGTACTCCGGAAAGACCTGCCGGATCGCCTCGTCCCGTCGCGCGTAGCAGCCCGCCGCCGCCAGGATGGGGCTGATCTCCTCGACGGCGTACTCCACGCCCACGTGCTCGCAGACCATGCGGCCCAGCCGGTTGCTCTCGGGGCTCGAGTCCCGCTCGGGCATCAGCACGGCGAAGACCTTGTCCTTGCCGAGCGCGCGGGCGGCCAGGGCGAGACAGACGGAGCTATCGATGCCGCCGGAGACGCCTACCACGAGTCCCTTGCGTCGGAGCTCGCGGGCCACGATGAATCGCAAGACGTCGCAGATGCGACTCGCCTCTTCGGCGTAGTCCAAGGCCAGGACGTGGTCGCTGAGCATGTTCCCTCCGTCTCCTGGGTGAATGCGTGAACGTCGATGCTTTCAGAGGCCCAGCCTCGCGTCAAGGGTTGGTCGGCGCGGCGCGCGCGCGGGGCCGGCGAGCCCTGGTTTTCGTCGGTCGGGGGAGGCGGGCCGACGGTCGAAAACCGACTTGTGTTTGAGGCGCGATGGCATAACCTCGGCCGAAGCATTCCCCCGAGGAGGCCACTACACCCATGGCACGCGAGTTCAACGCCTTTGCAATGGCTCAAGCGCAGTTCGATCAGGCGGCCGAGAAGCTGGGCCTCGATGCGGGCACGCGGCACTTCCTGCGTTTCCCGAACCGAGAGCTCCACTTCACGATCCCCATCCGCCGCGACAATGGGCGGGTGGAGGTCTTCCACGGCTTTCGGGTGCAGCACAACACGGCGCGTGGGCCGGCCAAGGGCGGCATTCGCTTCCACCCCGACGAGACCGTGGACACCGTGCGCGCCCTGGCCACCTGGATGACCTGGAAGACCGCCGTGGTGGACATCCCCCTCGGCGGCGGCAAGGGGGGCGTGATCTGCGATCCGCGCCAGATGTCCGAGCGCGAGCAGGAGCAGATCTGTCGCGGCTTCGTGGACCAGATCGTGCGGCTCGTCGGGCCGGTACAGGACGTGCCGGCCCCGGACGTGATGACCAACGCGCAGCACATGATCTGGATGATGGACGAGTACGAGAAGCTGACGGGGGGCCGCTACCCGGGCTTCATCACCGGCAAGCCTGTCGGGCTCGGCGGGTCGAAGGGCCGCACCGAGGCCACCGGCTACGGCGTGGTCTACACCGTGCGCGAGGCGCTCAAGCGCATGGACAAGAAGATCGCGGGTTGCACGGCCTCGATCCAGGGCTTCGGCAACGTGGCGCAGTACGCGGCCAAGGGCCTCTCCGAGCTCGGGGGCGTGGTGGTGGCCGTCTCGTGCTGGGACGACGACGACAAGAAGCCCTACACCTACCGTCGGCGGGACGGGATCAAGGTGGACGAGCTGATGGCCATCGCCGACCGCTACGGCACGATCGACAAGACCAAGGCGCGGGACCTGGGCTACGAGGTCCTGCCCGCCACCGCCTGGCTCGAGCAAGAGGTGGACATCCTGATCCCCGCCGCGCTCGAGAACCAGGTCACCGAGGAGCTCGCGCCGTCGATCAAGCCGTCGGTGAAGATCGTGGCCGAGGGGGCGAACGGCCCCACCACCCCGCAGGCCGACAAGGTGCTGCAGAGCCGCAAGATCTACCTCATCCCCGACTTCCTCTGTAACGCGGGGGGCGTGACCTGCTCCTACTTCGAGCAGGTGCAGAGCAACCAGAACTTCTACTGGACGCGGGAGATGGTGCTCGAGCGGCTGGATCGCCTCATGACCGACGCCTTCCACGGCGTGGTGGAGATGTCCGAGACGCACGGGGTCTTCATGCGCGACGCGGCGATGATGATCGCGATCGATCGGGTCGCGACCGCCTGCCGGCTCCGGGGCTGGATCTAGCCGCCCCCGAGGCCCCCCGCTCGATAGACCACCGCGGCGCGCTTCGTGCCGTCCACCCGAATGCTCAGCCCGTCCGGCGCGTGGATCAGCTTGACCAGGCGGGTGTCCGCCGCGTTCGGCTGGGCGCGGAGCCACTCCAGGTTGCAGGCGTGGCCGACCCGCGTGTCGACGGTCAGGTAGAAGAGCGACTTCGAAACCACGTTGTGGAAGAAGTGCGTGCCCTGCGAGGGCTCGAGCGACAGCTCCGGGGTCGAGACCTCGGCGATGAGGCGCGCCATGTCGATCTGCCGGAACTTGACCGGGACGCCCACGGCCTTGTTGCACGAGCCCCAGCGGCCTGGCCCGAGGAGCAGATAGGGGTCGTTCGCCTCACGCTGGCGCTCGTTGAGCCGCGCCACCTCGTCGGCGATCTCCGAGCTCGTCTGGAGCGAGAAGTCCGCGGGGTCGACGAAGACCACCGAGCGCACGCCGTCCACGGCGCCGTTCCCGAGCGCCTGGTTCGTCGAGAGGAGGAGCTCGTCGGGGCGCACCTCGGGGACCTCCACCGACGCGTCCCCGCGCTGCGCCGACGGGAGCGGACGCGCCTGGAGCAGGTAGAGCGCGCCCTTGAGCTCGCCGCCGCCGCTCTCCACGTCGAGCGCGAACTCGATCTCCACCGGGAGGCCGAAGCCGTCCTCGATGACCTGGAGCACGCGCCGGAGCATGGTGGGGAAGGGGAGGCTCGTCTCGCGCAGCAGGCGGCTGAAGGTCAGGACGCGCTCGCCGCGCTGCATGAGGCTCTCGTAGAAGATGCGCGCGTCGGGGTCCCAGACGGAGGCCACGTGCGCCAGCACGCCGTGCGGAGCCGCCGCCTCGACGGGGAGCGTGATCAGCGTCTCGGTGTCCGACCCCGAGAGCGCCAGCTCGCCGGCCTCGAGGTTCACCGCGTCGAAGAGCTGCTGCGTGGTGCGGCGGAAGTCCACCTCGGAGACCATCGACGGGCGCACCAGCGGATAGGCCGGGCAGAAGCGCAGGCCGTCCAGCCCCTGCACCGCGCGGCGCCCGAGGCCCATCACGATCGACACCACCCCGTCCTCGGGCTTCATCTGCCCGACCGGGAAGTAGTTCACCGACTGGGCCACCCCGGAGACGAGCGGGTAGTAGACCTGACCGCGTGCGGTCCCCACCACCGTCTCGAGGGCGATGGCCATCCGCTCGTCCTCGCGCGGGATACTGTGGTCCCGCATGTACCGGCTCACGTCGGCGTAGAAGGCGCTGGCGTAGACGAGCTTCACCGCGTCCATGAGCTGGTTCAGGCGGTTCGGGCCGCGGTTCGGGATGAAGAGCGTGGTGAAGAGCCCGGCCGTGGTGTGGTAGTGCGTGTCCTCGCTGAGCGCCGAGCTCCGCACCGCGAGCGGCAGGAGGTGCGATTCGAGGTAGAGCTTGAGCGAGGCGCAGACGGCGGGGGGGAGCCGGCCGGCGAGGAAGCGTCGCCGGACCTCCCCGTCGTCGGTCACGTCGGCGCAGCTCTCGAGGTGGTTGCGCCCCACGAACTCCGAGAAGGAGTCGGTGGCGAGCACCCAGGTCTCGGGGACGCTGATCGTGTGCGGTGCGAATTCCGCGGCGATCTTGCTCGCCTCGAGGAGGCGATCCAGGAACGGAAGCAGGCGCGCCTTGCCGCCTAGCTCGCCTTCGCCGAGCTTCACCACGGGCCCCACGCGTCGCAGAGGGAGCATCAGTCTCTCTTCCCTCTTGTGGCCGGCCGGCTGAATTGATTTCCGCGAGCGGCCACGATACTGTTTCCTTCACTCGCGCCGCCGAGGCACATGCTTTCCGTGGGCGACCTTCCCATGCGCATAAGATTCCAGAACCTGCTCCTCGCGGGCAACCCTTATAGTGGGTTCATGCTCGAGGAGGCGGGGTTTCGAGCGGCGGGTCAAAGTGAGCCTGCCGACGCGCCGGCCTTCGAGCTGGTTCGCACGGGGAAGGCGGCGCTCGAAGCGCTCGGCACCGGTCGCTACGAGATGCTGCTCGTGGACTACGTGCTTCCGGACATGAGCGGGGCCGAGCTGTCGCGCAAGGTGAAGGAGGCCTTCCCGGGGCTGCCGGCGGTGGTGGTGACCGGCAACACCGACCTCGGCGGCCCGACCGAGGGGCGCGAGCACGCGAGCGAGAACCTCTTCGTCTACTACGGAGCGCCCTCGTTCTGGCGGGCGATGGTCAAGCTCCAGGAGGACGAGCGGAACGCGCCGCTGCTGCAGCATTCGGGGGCGCTGATCATCCTGCTCGTGGAGGACGAGCCGAACTTCTACAGCCACTTTCTGCCGGCCCTCTACGAGCGGATCCGCGCCGCCGCGCTCGAGCTGCTCCCGGAGGAGCGGCGCCCCACGTCGATCTGGGGGATGAGCGACAACCGCCCGCTGGTCCTCTTGCGGCGCTCGTTCGAGGAGGCCTGCGAGTCCCTCTTTCGCTACGACCGGAACATGATGGCGCTCATCACGGACCTCTGCTTTCCCATCTCCGGCGAGCGCAGGGGAGACGCGGGGCTCCGGCTGCTCTACCGCGCGCGGGCCCTGCACGGGCATCTGCCGGTGGTCGTGGCGAGTCGCGAGCTCCAGGCGCGCGAGGCGGTGCTCGCCGCCGACGCCAAGTTCCTCTGGAAGGACTCTCCGCGGCTGCTCTCGGAGCTCGACAACTTCCTCACCGCCTTTTGCGGCTTCGGCCCCTTCGTCTTCCGCTGGCCCGCGGGGGAGCGCTACGGGCTCGCGCGTACGCTGCAGGACCTGCGGGACCTCATCGCCGACGTCCCCGACGTGGTGTTCGAGCACCACGCCCTGCACAACGACTTTTCCACCTGGCTCGCGGTGCACGGCTACCAGAACCTGGCGAACCGCGTACGGGCCATGCTGATCACGGAGCCGGACATCCGCGGCACGCTCCTGCGCACCCTCGACGACGAGCTGCAGCTCCCGCGGTAGCGCGTCGCTCAGGGCGCAGGTACTGTTGCGATCAGGAAGTCGCTCGTCAGGCCCCGGTCGTCCACGCTCGCCAGGAAGAGCTGGATCGTGTCCCCGGCGGCGGCGGCGAGCTGCGCGCGGAAGCGACCCTCCTTGTCGGTGCGCGTCGTGACCACGGTGCCGAGCCCCGCGTGCGAGACGATCACCTCGCTGTCGGGGGTCGCCGCCACGAGGAGCGGCTGACCGGGGCCGGCGTCGTTCGAGACGGTGACGAGCCCCTTCGCGTCGGGCGCGGAGACGAGCCCCGCCTCGCCCCGCGTGCGCGTGAGCTGCGGGGGAAGGCCCAGCGCGCGGAGGGTCAGGCTCACCTCGGCGCTCTGCCCCTGATCGGTCTCGAAGCGACCGTACAGGTCGGCCTCCGCTCCGACGGCGAGGGTTCCGACGAAGGTTCCCTGCGCCGTGGAGGGCACCACCACCTCGAGACCGCTGCGCGCGTCCCGCAGACGCACGCGCCCCTTGCCGGCCACGGCCTGCGGCAGCCCGGCCACGACGGTTTCATGCCGGTCCTTGCCCGGGGTGCTCTGCCGCACCTTCAGCGGGACGGGTTGGGGGACCGGGATGCTGAGCTGCTCCCCGCAGCCCGGTCCGCCTGCCGCCAGCGCACATAGAAGGGTGAACAGCCGTCGCATGGGTTCCTCGCGTACCGGAGGGTAGAGCAAGCCGCGTTCCAGGGCCGACCCGCGGGTTCCAGATCGGTATTCCAAGGACTTATAGCACGCGGACCGGGGCCTGGGCCCGTCGGACGTGTTAACTGCGGGCAACGTATGGCGCGACATGTGGCCTGGAGGAAACTAGGACCGCGTCAGGCCGTGCCGCCGCAGGAGCTTGTGCAGGCCCACCCGGGTCATCCCTAGCCGGCGCGCGGCCTCGGTGACGCTCCCGCGGCAGGCCTTGAGCGCCGAGAGCGCGAGCTGCCGCTCGAGCTCCGCGATGGCGTCCTTCAAGGGGAGCCCTTCGAGTCCGGGCCCGCCCGCCGGAGCGGACACGTCGGCCGATCGAGCTCCCTGCAGGCGCGGGGAGAGGTCCTCGGGGAGCACGGTCTCGCCGCCCAGCGCCAGCATGCGCAGCACCTCGTTCTCCAGCTCGCGCACGTTGCCCGGCCAGTCGTGGTCCACGAGCAGCCGCAGGGCGGCCTTGGAGAGGCGGGCCGCGTCGCCCCCGTGCCGCGCGAAGAGGTGCGCCACGAGGAGCGGGATGTCCTCGCGTCGCCGGCGGAGCGGCGGGAGCTGGAGCTGGATCACGTTGATCCGGTAGAAGAGGTCCTCGCGAAAGCGACCCTGTCGTACGAGCTCGCCCAGGTCCTTGTTGCTCGCCGCCACCAGGCGGAAGTCCGAGTGCAGCTCCTCCTCGGCACCCACCCGGCTGAAGCGCTTCTCCTGCAGGACGCGCAGGAGTTTGACCTGGAGCTCCGCGCTCGTGTCGCCGACCTCGTCGAGAAAGATCGTTCCTCCGTCGGCGCGTTCGAAGAGCCCGTGGGTCGTGCGCTCCGCTCCGGTGAACGCGCCCTTCTGGTGGCCGAAGAGCTCGCTCTCGAGGAGGGTCGGCGGGATGGCGCCGCAGTTCACGCTCACGAAGGGGCCCGCCTTGCGGTGGCCGCCGTAGTGCAGCGCCTTTGCGACGAGCTCCTTGCCGGTGCCCGACTCGCCGAAGATGAAGACCGGCGCGGTGGAGTCCTTCACGCGGTCGATGAGGCGGAAGACCTCGCGCATGGCGGCCGACTGCCCGACCAGATTCTCGAACTGGTAGCGCCCTTCGAGCTCCCCCTTCTGGCGCCGCGCGAGCTCCGCGAGCTCGTCCAGCCGTTCGCTCTGGCTCGCGAGGGCTCGTTCGAGCTCGGCGTTCACGCGCCGCAGATCCTCGCGCCCCTGCTCGAGCTCGGCCTGACGTCGACGATTCTCCTCGAGGAGCTCCCAGGTCCCGATCGCGATGGCCGCCTGGTCCGCGAAGGCCGAGAGGAGGTCGCGCTGGCGGGCGGTGAAGGCCTCCGTCTGAAACCGGTTGTCGAGATAGATGGCGCCGCGCACCGCACGCCGGATGACGAGCGGCACGCACAGGATCGACCGCAGCCGCAGGTGGTGCACGCTCAGGAACTCGCGGAAGCGGTCGTCGTGGAGCGCGTCCACGGTCATCACCGGCTTGCCCCGGCTCACCACCTCCTCGGCCACGGAGCGGCTGATCTTGAACTCCTTGCGGCGGATGGTCTCCTGGTCGATGTTGCGCGCCACCTGCACGTCCAGCTTTCCCCCCTGGTCGAGCAGCAGAAAGCCGCGCTCCGCGCCGGCGAGCTCCACCGCGTGATCCATGATCCGCTCGAGCAAGCGCCGCAGATCGGGTTCCGCGTTGAGCTCCTTGTTCACCTGCAGGAGCGCCGCCAGGAGCTCCGCGTCGAGCTTCTGCGTGCGGTCGCCCGGCCGCTGCGGGTCGGAGGCGCCCGGCTGAGGGGTCTCGCCGGAGGCGAGGATCGCCGCGCGCCAGGTCGTCGCGCGGTAGGCGGGGCGGAGCGCCTCGGGGAGCCGCTCGAGCTGCGCTCGCACGGTCTGTAGCGCGAGCTGCCGGTGGAGGCTCGCGCTCGTGGCGTCGCCCGCCGCGGCGTGGGCGTCGGCGAGGCGGGCCTGCACCTCGGCCTGCGCCTCGGGATCGCTCACGTCCTCGGCGAGGCGTTGCGCCTGCCGGAGCTCGCGCAGGGCCGACTCGGGGGTGCCGCCTTCGCGCGCCAGCTCCGCGCTCCCGCAGAGGAGGTGCGCCTGCAGGGTCAGGACCTCGGCTCCTCGGCAGAGCTCGAGCGCCCCGCGCGCGCGGCTCCACGCCTCGGAGGCGTCGCCGCGGCAGAGGGCCACGCGGGCCCGTCCGAGCGCCACCTCGGCGACTCCGGCCGCCTCTTCCGTGGTGGCGAAGCAGCCCTCCGCGTCGTCGAGGGCCGCCGCCGCTTCCTCGGCCGCGCCGCGGGAGAGCGCCAGCTCGGCCTGCACCACGCGGTTGTGCCCCTGGAGCGCGCGCCAGGCCAGTCCCTGGGCCAGCGACTCCGCGCGGCCGAGGAGCTGCCGGGCGCGCTGCTCCTGCCCGAGCAGCGCGTAGAGCCGGGCCAGATTGTGCGAGACCTGGGCCATCTCGCGGCCCCCGCCGAAGCGGGTGGCGGTCTCGAGGCTCTGCTGGTAGCCGGCCAGCGCCGAGGCGAAGTCCCCGAGCTGCTGCGCCACCGAGGCCAGGTTCATCAGGAAGGTAGCCTCGAAGGGGAGGTGCTTGAGCTCGCGGGCCCGGCGGAGCGCTTCCTGGTAGCACGCACGCGCGCGCGTGAAGTCGGCGCGTCGCTGGTGCACGAGCGCGAGGGAGTTGCTGATCCGCGCGGCCGCCAGGCGATCGGGGCGCGCGGCCACGGCGGCCCAGGCTCCGTCGAGGGCGGCGAGTGCGAGGTCCAGCGCGCCGCGGTAGTAGTGGACCAGGCCCACGACGTGGAGCGCCTCGGCCCGCACGGCCGGGTCCAGGCTCTCCGAGAGGAGCTCGGCCACCGCCTGCGCCTCGGCGTGCCGGCCCGCGAAGAGCAGGACCTTGGCCTTGAGGACCGCCGGTCTCGTCGAGATCCCCGTCCCCTCGGCGCGGCTCAAGGTGCCGAGGGCCTCGTCGGTGCGCCCTGCCTTGAGCTGCGCGTCGGCCAGCGCGCAGAGAGCCGCGGCGCGCTCGTCGGGGATCACCTCGTCGGCGGCCTGCGCGAGCACCGCCACCGCATCGCCGTGCCGGCCGAGGGCCTGTAGGAGCGCGGCCAGCTCCTCGGCGCCTCGCTGGCGGGCCGGCGAGGCGAGCCCGTGACAGGAGAGCGCCTCGCGGTAGAGGCGGAGGCTCTCCGAGAGGTCGAGCGCCTCACGCGCGGCGCGGGCGCCGGCCAGGAGCTCCGTCGGGGCTTCCTCCTTCAACCCGGCGTTCACGCGCACCGCAGCCCGGAGTGTGGCGAGCGTGGGATCCGCCCGCAGGGCCGCGAGCGTGTGCCGTCCTAGCGCGCCGCGCTCCTCGGCGGTGACGGCGTCGAGCAGGGCCCGCCCGAGGGCCGGACTCGCCAGGCGAACCGCGTCTCCCTCGTCCCGCCGGGCGACCCCCTCGAGCGCGAGAGCCCCCAGCCGCTCGTCGGAGAGGGTCGGGTCGAGCTCGACCAGCAGGCGTCGCGGGACGGCCGTACCGAGGAGGGCGAGCAGCGCGCCGGTTCGCCGCGCGGGCTCCGAGAGCTGGCGGACCCGAGCGACGGCCACGTCTCTCGCCTGCGGCCGATTCCGTTCCAGGCCGTCGGGGAGGCGGAGGGGGCCCTGGCCACCCGAGGCCAGGAAGGCCGCGACGCCGAGGCGCACGAGCTCGGCGGCGAGGAGCGGGCTGCCTTCGGCGAGCGACGCCACTTCCCCGACGAGCGGGTCGGGAGCGACGCCGCAGGGAAGCATCGAGCCGACCAGAGAGCGGACCGCGTCGTCCGGCAGCGGCGACAACGCAAGGCGGAGGCCGCGCGGGCCCAGGGTGCGGTCGGCGCGGGCCGCCTCCGTGGTGCTGGCCACCACGAGCAGGGGACGGTCGGGGAGGCGGAGCAGGACCTGCACGAGCTCCACGTCCAGCGCCTCGTCGAGGTCGTCGAGCACGAGCAGGCCCGGGGTCGAGCCGAGCGCCTCGAGGGCCCCGAGGATCCGCGCCACCGCTCGGGCTCTCTCGGCCACCGGATCGGGGGCCGAGCTCGCCTCTCCCTCCGGCGCCGCGACGGACGGCCACCCCACCTGCACGGGCAGGCCCCGCGCCTCGGCCGAGAGCGCCACCTCCTCGAGCAGGCGGCTGCGTCCGCTCCCCGGCTCGCCGACCACGAGCGCGAGCCGTGACGCGTGCGCGCCGCGTGAAAGGTCCTCGAGGCAGCGCTCGAGCTCGGCGAGCTCCGCGTTGCGCCCCACGAGCAGCGGGGAGCACAAGCCGCGTCCGAGCAGGAGCGAGACCGTCCGACCGACGGAGCCCCCCGGCAGCTCCTCGAGCAGTCGGAGCGACTCCGCGGCCGAGGCGGGGCGCAAGCTGGGGTCTCGCGCGAGGAGCTGCCGCGCGATGCGGGCGATCCCCGCGAGCTCCGCGTCCGAGGTCGCGGCCCCCTGCGCGTCGAGCTGCGTCGCGAGCGCGTCGCTTCCCGGGTCGAGCGGCGGAGAGAGCTGGAAGAAGGCGCCGGCCAGCATGACGCCGAGCGCGTAGAGGTCGCTCTGCGCCGAGGGAGGCGCGCCCTCGAGGACCTCCGGGGCCAGGTAGCCGAGCGTCCCGCCGACGGCGGTCGGCGCTCCCCCGCGGGCGGCGAGTCCGAAGTCGAGGAGCTTCGGTCCCTCGGGGGACACGCGCACGTTGTCGGGCTTGAGGTCCCGGTGCATCACGCCCCGGCGGTGGAGGAAGTCGAGCGCGCCGAGAAGCTCGGCGAAGACCCGCAGGGCATCCGCGCGCGTCGCCTCGCGGCACCAGCGGTCGAGGGTCGGCCCTTCCACGAGCTCCATCACGAGGAGCGCCTCCCCCGAGGGACCGCGCTCGAGTCCGTGCAC
Source organism: Deltaproteobacteria bacterium (assembly GCA_020848905.1). Classification (NCBI taxonomy): domain Bacteria; kingdom Pseudomonadati; phylum Myxococcota; class Myxococcia; species Deltaproteobacteria bacterium. The sequence goes on along the minus strand of JADLHG010000008.1, from coordinate 7,839 downwards.
CGCCGCGATGGCGGGGTGTCGGAGCCGCCGGAGGACCACCAGCTCGCGGCGCAGGCCGTCCTCGGAGTCAGTTCCCGCGGTCAGGCGCTTGATGGCTACAGAGCGCCCCGGGACCCTGCGATCCTCGGCCCGCCAGACCGTACCGGAGCCGCCTTCTCCCACGGGACATACCGCCTGGTACCGCAAACCGAGGTCGGGCAAGGACGTCGAAGGCATGCGAGCTCCGAACTGTAGCACGCCACGTCGGAGGACCGGTGCCCGACGCACCGCCGTACTCGTCGCGCGGGCCTCGCCGCCGCGCGGGCCTCACCGTGGCGCCGCGCATGAACTGGCTAGCGCCGGCGGGCGGCGGTATTCTGGACCCCGATGCGCGCTCCGCTGGCTCTGCTCGTTCTCACCCTCCCTGCCCGGGTCCTGGCCGAGACCCCGTCCGCCGTCCTCGTGATCCCGGCCGGTACCGGCGACGCGCTGGGGCCCACCGCGAAGGTGGCGCAGGAGCTGGCCGTCGCGCTGCAGCAGAGCGGCAAGAGCGCCCGGGCGACCTACCCGCGCGGGGGCGACGCCTCACCCGATCCGACGCGCGAGACGAAGGCTGCCGATCTGATGGGGCGCGCGGCCAAGTCCTTCGAGATGCTCGACCTGCAGGTGGCGCGCGAGCAGGCCGGCAAGGCCCTCGAGCTCTACAAGCAGCTGATGCGGGCGGGGGGGAGCGCCGCGGGGTACGTGCGGGCGCAGCACCTCCTCGCCGCGGCCGCCCTCTTCGACGGGGACAACGTCGCCGCGCAGCGGGCCATGGCCGACGCGATCCTCTTCGACGAGCGTCCGCCGCCGAAGAAGCAGTTCAACCCGACGGTCCAGCAGCTCCACGCCCAGGTCATGGCCCAGGCGAAAGAGGCCGGTCGCGCCACGCTCGAGCTGCGCAGCGAGCCGGCGGGCCTGCTCTGGCTGGACGGCGCCTTCCGCGGGTCGGCCGACGGATCGGTCTCCGTGCGGCCGGGACAGCACCTGGTGCTGGTTTTCCGCCCCGGGCACGCCTCGTGGACCCGCTGGCTGCGGGTGGACAAGGGGCAGACCCGCGCCGTCGAGGCCCAGCTCTCCCCGGGCGGGCCCGGCGAACCCCCTCTCGTGCCCTCGGTGCGGCAGGAGACCCTCGCGCCGACCCCCGGTCGCGCGGTGGCGCAGGCGCTCGAGCTGCTCGAAGGGCGCGAGCTCGTCGTGGTCGGGGCCGCCGCCGGCTGCACGCCGGCGAAGTGCACCGTGACGCTCCACTGGGCCGGTGCCTCCCGCTGGCTGCGCCGCCGGGAGGCTTCGTATACGGGGGCTGCCGGCGCGGCCGCGCGAGCCTTGCTCTCCTCGGAGGCGCCGGGTCCCTCGCCCGCGCCGTCGCCTGCGCCCGCTCCGTCGCCGGGCCCGTGTGACGGGGAGGCGTGTCCGGACGAGCGGCCGCGCGTGTCGATCTGGAAGCGCTGGTGGTTCTGGACCGCCATCGGGGCCGGGCTGGCCGGCGCGGCGGTCGGCATCGCCGTCCCCCTGAGCCGGCCCAAGACGCCGATCATCGAGGTTCGATGACCCCCGCCGCCTCCCTTCGCGTCGCCTCGCTCGTCGCGCTCTGCCTCGTCGGCGCGTGCAGCACCCCCGAGCCGGAGATCCGCGGGGTCCTCGACCGCCTGGTGGGCGAGCCCGTGACGATCGAGCTGGTCCAGGGCTCCGCCACCTTCACCGAGGAGGTCCGCCTGACGGACGCCGGCGGCGTTGCGTTCGACGCGGCGTCGCTCTCCTTCAAGCGGGTGAACGACACGACCGTGACCTTCACGATCCCCACGGGGGTGGCCCCCGGCGCGGCCACGCTCTCGCTCGGACGCGACGGCGAGGCGGTCCCCTACCGCGTGCCCTTGCAGCTCAACCGCGCGGCGCTCGCCTATTCGGACCAGGGGGCGCTCGAGCTCTTGCCCTTGCCGCCGGCCACCATCGCGACGACCAGTCTGACGGGCGGCGGCACCCCCGCGCAGCTCGCGCTCAGCCCCGGGGGGGGACAGGTCCTGGTGCTCAGCGGCACCCGCCTTCGTACGGTCAACGTGGGGCGCGGCCTGAGCGACGTGGGCACGGGCTTCAACGTGGCGGGAGCCACGTGCGTCGCGACTCTCCCCGACGGTGCGGTGGTCGGCACCAGCAGCTCCGTCTTGCTCCTCACGGTGACCGCCATGGGGCAGATCACCCAGCAGGCGAGCTTTCCCATCCCCGGCGTGCGCGCGATCGCGACCGACCGGAAAGGGTTGCGGGCGGCGGTCCTGTCGGCCTGCGACACGAACCGCGACGACCTGCCCGACGCCGACTGCGTCACCGAGCTGGTCCTCGGCTCTACGCCCTCCGTGGGGCGGCAGTTCGTGCTGGATTCCACGCCGAGCGCGTCGTTCGTGGCGTTGCGCTCCGACGGCCAGGCGGCCGTGGTGGCGGACAACGATGCGATCTACGGCGTGACCTTCTCGAGCGCCCCGCCGACCAAGCTGCAGTGGATGGCCCCTGCCCGGCCGGTGGGGATCGACCGCGGTCCCTCGCCGCTCGGCGACCTCTTCGCCATCGGCGACGGGGCGAGCAACCTCGTGCAGCTCGTCGGTTTCGACGGCGAGGTCCTCAAGCCCGTCTCGCAGATCAAGCTGGCGGAGCCCCCCACCGCCCTGGCCTTCGGCCGGCGGAGCGAGCTCTACGTGGCGACGGGCACCAAGCTCCACCAGCTCGACGCGGCGACCGCCTCACCGACCCCGAAGCTCCTCAACGTGGCGGGGTCGCGACCCATCCTCGCGCTCCAGGTACAGCGATAGTCCGAAGGATCGGTCCCTCAGTGGGAGCCCGAGCGGGTGGGCTTCGCGTGCCAGACCCGGAGCGCGAGGAGGAAGCCCACCACCGCGAACGGCACGAGGAAGGGCCCCCAGTAGGTCCAGCTCGTCTTGGTCAGATACCCGAGGCAGAGCGACTGCACGCCCACGCCGAGGTAGACGAAGCCGTCGATGATCCCCACCGCCATGGCCGTGGCCTGCTTGCCGCCGAAATCGGCGGTCGAGGTCCCCGAGAGGACGCCGTGCGTGCCGATCACGCAGACCGAAGAGAGGACCACCAGGCCGTAGACCACGTAGGGTAGCAGCGTCGAGTCGGGAGGCATGACCCACAGGCAGCCGCTCAGGCCGAGGGCCAGCACGATCATCACGCCGTAGAGCAGGCCCGCCACGGGAGGCCGCCGGGAGTCGAAGACCCGGTCGGAGACCCAACCCGCCGCGAGCCCTCCCAGCACGCCGGCGGCGAAGAGGCCCACCCCCAGCCACTCCCGCACCTGCGGCATCCCCGACTGCTTGGCCCAGCTCGGGAACCAGTACATCACGCCGTTGCGCAGCACGCCCGTGCAGAACTCGATGAGCGCGATGGTCAGCACGATCCGGTGCGTGAGGAGTCTGCGCATCACCGACACCACCGAGGGTGTCTCCCCGCGATGGTCGAACTCGTCGGAGCTCCCGGTGTCGAAGTCCCCGAGACCCGCCTCGCCCGGCGTGTCCCGCACGAAGGCCAGCGTGGAGAGGAAGTTCACGAGGAGCAGGAGCCCGGGGAGGATGAAGTAGTACTGGGGGCTCCCCTTGAAGAACCACTTCATCGCCATGGGCGAGACGGTGTAGGCGAGGAAGAGGCCCGACGAGATCATGATGCCGAAGATGCCGCCGAAGACGCCGCGCTCGCGCACGTGGAACCAGGCGGCGTTGACCTTGACGATCGCGATGGCCGCGAAGCTCTGGAAGTACATGTTCACGCCGAGGAGCACGGCGTACGAGACGAGGAAGTTCTGGGTCCACCCGACGGCCAGCATGAGCCCTATCGCGAGGTTCACCAGGGCGGAGCCCATGGTCGCAATGAGCATGGCGCGACGCCCGCCGAAGCGCTCGGTGAGCGGACCGTTCAGCAGGAAGGAGACGCCGTAGACCACCGCTCCGACGGTTCCCACGATGCCGAGGGCCGCGTTGTCCATCAGCCGCTCGAGCTCGTCCTTCGCCGGGATGTAGCTGTAGCGCCCCATGTAGAGGAAGGCGTAGGCGAGTCCCAGCGGGAACCAGTTGAATACGCGGCGGCGGCGAAAGGCCGCGCTGTGCGCGAGAAGCGCGTCGGTCATGGGCGCAGCGGTAGCAGCGGCCGGGGCGACCTGTCAACTGCACCGCGGCCGACTGTCACCTCGGCCGACCCAGAGTCCTCGTTCGCGGCGAAGAGCCTCTCCGCGGGTCCTCTCCGCGGGTGCTTTCGGCCGTAGGCGGGCTGCGCTATCCTCGCGCCCCATCCCTTGGTGAGCCGATGACCGACAAGAACGCCGAACTCGTGGTGTCGTGCCTCGGGGCCTGCAGGTATCCCTCGCCGCTCCATCTGTCGACCAAGCCGGGAGACCAGATCGCCGACTTCGTGCCGGATGAGGCGCGGGTCCTCATGAACCCGCTCGTCGGCGAGGCGGGACCCTCGTTCGAGCTGGCCGGTCCGCGACCGATGAATTACTTCTCCGGCCCCGAGGTGACCGCGGGGATCGTCACCTGCGGCGGTCTGTGTCCCGGGATGAACAACGTCGTGCGGGGGCTCGTCCTGCAGCTCTGGCACTCCTACGGGGTGCGTCGCATCTACGGCTTCCGGTACGGCTTCGCCGGCATCGGTCGGTCGAGCCCCAATCCCCCGATCCTGCTCACCCCGGAGATGGTGCGGGCCATCCACCTGCAAGGCGGCACGATCCTCGGCTCGTCCCGCGGGCCGCAGCCTCCGGAGGAGATGGTGGGGACGCTGCAGCACCTCGGCGTGAACATGCTCTTCTGCGTGGGCGGAGACGGGACGATGCGGGGGGCGCTCTCGCTCCACGAGGAGCTCGGCCGGCAGAACGTGCCCATCGCGGTCGTGGGCGTGCCGAAGACGATCGACAACGACCTGCTGCACATCGAGCGCACCTTTGGTTTCGAGACCGCCGTCTCGATTGCCGCCGACTCCATTCGCGCCGCGCACGTCGAGGCGGAGGGGGCCCCGAACGGCGTGGGGCTCGTCAAGCTCATGGGGCGCCACTCGGGCTTCATCGCGGCCTCGGCCAGCATGGCTTCCCCCGAGGTGAATCTGGTGCTCGTCCCCGAGCAACGCTTCACCCTGTCGGGGACGCAGGGGATCGTCGCCTACCTCCGGCAGCGGCTGAAGCGTCGCGGACATGCGGTGATCGTGACGGCCGAGGGGGCGGGGCAGGAGCACCTTCCGCCGTCGGACCAGCGGGACGCGTCCGGCAACCCGAAGCTCCGGGACATCGGGGTCTTCCTGCGCGACACCTTGCAGCGCGAGCTGGCCGACCTGGACATCGTGCTCAAGTACATCGACCCGAGCTACATCATCCGCGCCGCGCCGGCGAATCCCGCGGATGCGATCTTCTGCGGCCGGCTCGCCGAGGAGGCGGTTCATTCGGCCATGGCGGGCAAGACGGGCGTGGTGATGGGGCTCTGGCTCGAGCGCTTCACCCACGTGCCCCTCACGGCCGTGACGGCCGCGCGCAAGGTGCTCTCGCTGGACAGCCCGATCTGGCGCAGCGTGCTGCGGTCTACGGGCCAGCCCGACACCTGGGCCTGAGCGCCCCGAAGGCTGCTACTTGAGCTGCAGGACCCACCCCTGCAGCCGGCCCCCGCTCCCCGTGCCGCCGCGCGTCTGCCCGACCATCCAGAGGTCGGCGTAGCTCTCTCCGTCGATATCGCGCACCATCGGTCCCCCGGTCGACGACGAGAAGGCCCGGACCTGCAGCGGCCCGTAGGCTCGCTTGAGCGTCAGGTTGTAGTTGAAGAGCGAGACGGTGCGGCCGGAGCTGGTGTCGCGGTAGCCCACGAGGGTCGCGAGGTGGTCCGTGTTGGAGGCGTACACGGCCGTCAGGTTGTAGTTCGACTGCTGGTTGAAGACGGAGGTCATCCGCTGCCAGAGCGCGCCGTCGTAGCGCATCACCGTGCCGTAGTCGCCCACGACCCAGATCTCCCCCGCCGAGGCGGCGAACATCCGTCGGAAGTAGCCGGAGAGGTTCGAGCAGGCCGAGCCGCTCCGCGACTCCAGACAACCTTCGGGGTCGCTGGTCGACCAGCTCGTGGCCATACCGTCGTTGTAGTAGATGTCCTGCTGTCCGGTCCCCGTGATGGCCCAGAGCCCCGTCACCGTGCTTCCCGAGGTCGCGCCGAAGATGTTGCCGAGGGTGGTACCGCCGATGAAGCCCGAGTGCGAGGTGCAGCTGAAGCTTCCGCTCGCGAGGAGGCAGCGCACCATCGCGCCGCTGGCCGGCAGGCTCTGCATCCCCGTCAGATAGAAGACCTCGTTCGCGCCCGTCGAGGCCCCCCAAACGCCGTAGCGAGTCGCCCCCGCGAGCTGGGTCGAAAGGCCCGTGGCGCGCCCCCAGCTCGTCCCATCGTGGTAGTACGCGAGGCCGTTGTCGCCGACCGCCACCCGGTAGTGCACGTCGTTGAGGCGCCGCTCGGCGTAGATGAGGCTGGCCGAGCCGCTCCCCGCCAGGCGCACCATGATCCCCTGACCGGAAGAGCTCGCCGTGCTGTACTCGCCGACGGCCCAGACCTCCTTCGGCGAGGCGAGCGGTGCCGTCGCGGCGAGGCTCGTGCTCGTCACGCTGCCGCTCGAGGGACTGGGTTCGAAGGTGGTCTCGAGCCAGCCCTTGCACGCGTTCTGCGCGCACATCTTGGCCACGCCGGAGGCCGCCGTGCAGGGCTTCCCCGCCACGAAGGTCAAGCTGCTCGTCGACTGCGTCGGAAGGCACTCGAGGCACACGTTCGAGGTGCTCGCCTCGCCGACCTCGTAGCAGGTGCTGTTGACCATGCACCCACGGGTGACCGGATGCGTGCAGCTCCCTCCCTTGCACACGTCGCCCGTGCAGCTCAGGCCGTCCGAGACGCACGTGGTGTCGTCGGCGAGCGAGCTCCAGGCCTCGGTGGCGCGGGACGGGTCGCAGGCCTGGCAGCTGTTGGCCGCGTTGAGCTGGTTCGCGTCGTAGCACTTGCCGGCGATGGCGCAGCCGGTCCCGCTCAGGGGATGGACGCACTTCCCCGCGGCGCAGACGTCCTTGGTGCACTTCAGCCCGTCGTCGGCGCAGGCGTTTCCGTCCTTCGCGACGGTGAAGCTCGTGGTGCTGGTGGTCGGATCGCAGCTCTCGCAGCTGTTGGTCGGGCTCGTCTCTCCGCTCTTGAAGCAGACGTCTCGCACCACGCAGAAGCCGGATTCGACGGCGTTCGTGCACTTTCCCCCCGTGCATTTGTCCACCGTGCAGGGACGCTTGTCGTCGCAGTCGGGGTCCTTCGTGCACGTGGGCGGCACGACGTCCGGGTTCGGCCGCGTGTCGGAGCGCGGGCCCTTGTCGCGACCGGCGCCGTCGCGTCTGGGAGTCGCACCGTCGCTCGCAGGCCCGAGGTCCGAGGCGACAAAGGCCGGGTTGGCCTCCGTGCAGCCCGCGAAGGGCGCGGCCAGGATCGACAGGATCATCAAACGAAGAGGTGCTCGCATCCGCTTCTCGCTCACTCGAGTTGCACGGTCCAGCTCGGCAGGCGACCGGAGCTCCCTGCGGACACCCGAGCCCACCATCCACCGAACGTCGCCCCCCCTTTTATGATCTCGCCAACAAAGGGGCAAGTACGCCCTGCCGCGCGCCCGGGGTGATCGAGTTCTCCGGATGGAAGAGCCTCGGGAGGGCCTAGGGCGCTCGTGACGCGGGCCCTGGCGGACGCCGCCGCTTGCATGAGCCGGCAGCGGGGCGGAGTGGGCCGGCGCAAGCGGCGGCTCGGGCCCTCGCGCCAGCCGCGGATTGGGGGG